>JAJZJY010000685.1 GCA_021809885.1 Actinomycetes bacterium | reverse complement strand
GCGGCGGCCAGCAGGAGCGTGACGGTGAGCACCCCGGCGGCCGCGGCGGCCGGCACGGCCGCCACGGCGGCGGCCTGGCCGAGGTTGGCGACCATCATCACGGCCCGGGCGTGGCCGTGGTGGCGGTCGAGGAGAGCGCCGACGGGCAGGCCGATCAGCACCGCCGGGACCCATTCGACGGCCTCGAGCGCGCCGACGACCACGGTGGCGGCATGCAGGCGGTCCACGGCGACCAGCGGGAGGGCCACGGTGCTGACCATGCTGCCCAAGGCGTTGACGCCCTGGCCGGCCACGAACAGCCGTAACGGCCGCCGGGAGTGTCTCACCGGGCACGGCGCTGGGCGCGGCCGGGCCGAGCAGCGGGGGTGGGGGCGGCGGTGGCCTGCTGTTGGCGCCACGCCCGGATCGCGTCATCCGCGCTGCCGACCGGGGGGGCGGGCAGCGGGCCAGTGGGTTGGCCGAGGCGGTCCCTCACCACCCACTCGGGCACGCCGCCGGCGAGGAGCTGCCCAGCGTGATGCAGGCGCAGGTCCCCGAGGCGCAGCTCGACGCCGGCCCGGGTGGTGTAGCGCTTCCAGCGTTCCAGGATCGACTGGTAGCGCAGCGGCGTCGACCGTCCCGGGGCGCAGAACAACAGGCCCGTCGCCCGGCCCAGCGCCCGGATCCAGTGGGTCAGACGCAACGCCAGCTCGGGGTCGTCGACCAGGACCAGCCGGGAGCTGCCACCCCAACCCGGCACCCGGAGATGCCCGCTCGAGGCGTCGAAGTCCTCGACGCTGACCGCCAGGGCCTCGCCGGGGCGCAACCCGGCAAGGGCGATCAACTTGAACAGCACCTGGTCCCGGTCAGCCTGCCGGGGGATCACGTCCAGCACGGCCGCCACCACCGCCGGGTCCGGGGCAGCCACCCGGCCCGGCCGGGAGTGCCCACCCCGCTGGTCGAGCAGGTCGACACCGTCGACTTCGACACCCTGGGAGGCCGCCCACCGGAGGAACCCGCGTGCCGCCGACAGCCGCCGGGCCCGAGTCGCCGGCGCCAACGCCTCCATCGACTCCACCCACCCGGCCACCGCCCCCCGCCCTGCGGCCTGGTCGCGCAGCACCCGAACCAGCCCGGCGAGATCACCCCGGTAGCCGCGGATGGTATGCGCACGGCGCCCCTGCCCCTCCAGCCACACCAGATACCGGTCGACCAGCCCTTCCCACATGCCTGTGACAATACTGATTGTCGCAGCCTGCCTGGCGGCTTGGCCTCGGACGCCAAACGGCCCTCTCGGCTTCGCCACCGAAGGCACGCGACCCGATCAACCCATCTGGTCCCCACCGGTGGGATGGGTCCTGCCACCCCCCGGCATGCAGATCGATCTGGAGCGCTGTCCCCGCTCCGCCTGCCACCCACCGTGACCGCCCAGGTGGCCAGAGCAACAGATGGCATGTAATGCCGTGTGCACGGCGAAGCCACTTGTCGCGTGCAGCCTCTCGCCTGGTTGGCTTCAGCCCGGGGTTTGACCAGGCACGCAGCGGTTTCGGCACCACCCCTCGAGCCGAAGGGTCAGGGCAGCTCGAGGCGCACGCCGCGAAGCTCGGCGTCGGTGGAGTCGGTTAGAGCGTTCGTTGCTGCGAGGCGCCCTGCCGTGGCTTGCGGGTCATGCCAGGGCATGCCGGCGGTCCAACGCCACGCCCATGCCAGTGTGCGGGCGTAGAGGTCGGCCCGTCCGGAGCGGGACAGTTCTCGCATCGCCGTCTGGTACTCGTTGCGGAACACGATCGGTATGACGATGCGTGCTTGGCCTGCGGCGGACAGCTCCGCGCAGGCAAGTACTCTCGAGACCCGGCCGTTGCCGTCGTCGAAGGGGTGCACCTCGGAGACGAGGAACAGCATGTAGGCGGCGCGGGCGAAGCCCTCCGGCAGCGAGCCGACTCGACGGAACGCTTCGACCAGGGTGCCCTCGACCAGGTCCGGGTCAACGAAGACGTAGGACCCGGCCTGGTTGCGGGTCTGCTTGTAGCGCCCGGGGTTCCGGTCGGGACGACCGCCCATGATGGCTTGATGGCGGACCGTGAGCAGCTGGAGGAACTGCTCGGCGTCGGCGGGGACCGCTGCCCGGCCGACCGGGTCGGCCACGGTGCGGTAGGTGCCGATGATGTCGTGACCGTCTGCCGGCCGGTTGGCGGGCACTTCACCGTTGGCAACGATCTGTTCGGCCTCCTCGATGCTGAACTCGGTGCCTTCGATGAAGTTGGAGAAGTAGGCCTCGTAGAACGGCAGCGTGCCATCGAGGTCGCCTGCGGGGGGCGGCAGGTATTCGGGGATCTCCAGCTGTGCAGGGATGTCGGCCAGGAAGGCTGCCAGCTCATCGAACCGCTTGATCCTGGCCGGGTCGAACTCGAGTCCCGCGCGCCGCGCCGTCAGGAGAGGCGCCGCCCCAGCCCGGACCGGGCGGGTTCCCACCACCGCCCCGATCAGCTCCTCGATGGCTTTACGCCGCTCCGGAACGCCAAGTTCGACGGCGATCCGTAGCGCGTCGGCGCGCAGGTCTGTCAGCCACCCGTCGGGGCGTAGCTGCGCCTTGCGGACGAGCCACTCCTCCAACTCCGACACCGACAGCGTGCGCGACGCGCGCCCGGCTCGAGAGCGGGACACGGCCAAGTTGTCCACCAGGGTGCGAGCCTCACCGGTGATGCGCAGTCCGGACGCCCAGACGAGATCGTCGGGCAGCGGTCCGGGACCGCGCCGGGGTGCGACGTCCAGGCCCGGCAGAGCCAACGGTCGGGTTCGCTCGTTCGACACGATGAACACCACGCCGTCGGTGGGGGTGCCGTCGGATGCCGCGGAACGGTCGGCGACGAGAGCATCAGGGATCAGGTGGGCGACGATCTGCCAACGGTTGCGTGAGATGAGCTCAGTGGCGTCGGCGTTGGGGTCGGCGCTGTAGATGCCGCTGGCCAACCGGCGGATTCGTCCAGCAGCGACCGCCCGCGACAACGTGGGTTGGCTGGCCACATCGGCGAAGAAGACGCTTCCGCGCTCGGTCGGCCACGGAGAGGAGGGTTGTCGAGGCAAAGCGCAACTTTCTGTGTCCAGACCGGCGATAGTGAATGGAATCGTCGCCAGAGACCACGATAGTGCATGGATCTGTCATGAGACGTCCGGCCGCCTGCTCACGACGGGACCGGCCCCGTCGGCATCGGCATCGGCATCGGCATCGTCCTCCGGCTCGTCCCCGTCATCGTGCTCCGGCTCGTCCTACTGTCGCTCTCCCACACCACCGCGCCGTTTCTCCCAGGCGGCGCCGGCACCATCACCGCCACCA
>JAJZJY010000684.1 GCA_021809885.1 Actinomycetes bacterium | reverse complement strand
CAGGCGATGAACTCGTCGAGGCGCGTGGCGAGCGCTTCCCGCGCCTCGAGCTCACGGAGCTCCTTACGCAGCGTCTTCAGCTCATCTTCATCGGTGGTGGAAAGAAGCTGTGCGGCGTGGGCCGAGCGACCGGCCGCCCAGACCCGCAGCTCCTCGATCGCCGCATGAGGCTCGTAGACCATGGCCACGGCTTCGGCGGGGCGGGTGCGCATCGCGGTCAAGTGTGCAACCGCCCGTTCCATGTAGCCGTCTATATCGGCGGCGACCTCGACACTCACGGCACGGAGACGTTCGAGGAACGCGGCGCTGCTGGTGTCCACCTGGTCCGGCTCGCAGTCGCGCAGCGCAGCCTCAAGGGCTCCTGCGGTCCGGGTGGCCGTCGCGTGGACCTCGCTCTTCACGTGCTGTTCGAAGTGCGACATCCGCTCCGCGGCGCCTCTGCCGACCTCTTGCAGGCACAGCGGGCAGGGGTCGCCCTCACCCGGCGGGAACTGAGCTCCCGCACCCTCGGCGAAGGAACGCGCAGCACTCCAGAGGATCGTCCACGGTTCGGAACCCACGCCGGGAAGCGGGCCCGCCGCGAACTGCTCATTGGCCAGAGCCATCGCCTTACGGGCAGTGCGGTCGTCGGCGATCGCCTGCCGAAGGCGGGCGGTCGCCTCGGCACCGGTCCGCAAAGCCAACGTCTCAAGGTCCTGGCACAGTTCCTCGGCAGCCCTGGCGTCGGCCTGGGCCGCGACTGCGTCAGCGTTGGCCGTTGCCGCGTCCGCAGCGGCTACTGCCGCTCGCAAGGTTCCCAGGCGGGCCCGGCTCTCCTCGTCCAGCGTGGCCAGCTCGGCGAGATTGGGATCGTTGGCGTCGCCGCGCAGCTCGCGTAGCGCGGAGCCAACCGCGGTCTCCTCGCCGATTCCATCCAGGGCGGGCTGGTAGCCCATGAGCTGGGCCCGTTCACTGGCCACGCTTGCCCGTAGACGGTCCTGCAACGCGGCAAGGCGGGTGAGTACGAGTAGTTCGACCGGGATGTACTGGATGACGTTTTCCCGATTCACATAGAGTTCGGCACACGCGCTGTCGAACACTGCGAGACCAGGCAGGCGGAGGACGCCGTCGCCACGGAGCGGGGTCCGCTGCTGGTACCGGTCCGAACCAAGGACGTACTCGACGTCGGCACTCGGCTTCTCGGCAGAGGGGGCGTAGACGTTGCCATAAACAGGGCAGTCGCGGTCGATGCTGTAGCACACGGACTTCAGTCCCCGAACATAGCTACTCTTGCCCGACGCGTTGGCGCCAAAGACGATCGTCAGCCCATCAGGGCAGAAGTCGATCTGCGCGTCATCGAGGACGAGGCCGACCCCGCGAAGCAGCCCGAACTTCTTCAGCTTGGCAACCGGCCCACCATGCATCCGCGGCAGGTCACCGAGGCTGAGCGGCACCGGTTCGCGAGCAACGGCTTCCGTCGGAACGCCCAATGCTCCCTTGACCACAAGGAGGGCCTCGTCAAGTTCGTCAGTGCTCGCCTCCGCGCTGCCGGCCACCCGGCGCGCGAGATCTTGCTGCCATTTCGGCAGCGTTCCAATCCACCCGGCGACCGTATCGCCTACACCCATACGTCAGTATCTCGCACAGACAACCCAGGTGTAACGACCAGCAGCGATTCTCGAACAGTCGACAGGTGGCTCGGCTCCTGACCCAGTCCGGACCGCCGTGCGCCAGGACCCGCTGCGGGCTCAGCTCGGAATTGCTTACCTACCTCAGTATGGGACGGACTCCTCAGTTGGCGTCTCGCCGTCAACCCCGCCCGACTGGGCATGAGCCCGGCACGGGCCGGGGCAGCGACGCACCAGGTTCAGGGGGAGCTACTCACGGGTACGTGCTCCACAGGCCGACAGCGCCGACGGCGCAGGTGGCGATCCAGAGCAGTCGCTGGAGCCCGATCGTGAGCGCTCCGGCAACAAGGCCGAGGAGCCCGAGGGCGGCTGCCATCCAGGTCGCAGCGTTGCCGAAGCCGCTCTTGTCTTGGTTTGCCATCTTCATCACCTCCTTCCTGGTTCGGTGCGCCTGCCACCACCGGGTGGCCGGCGGATGCCCAGCGTACGAGGCGGTTCTGCGCGCCCACCACCATCTCAACCGGGGGATGTAACCTTGGCATGTGCCGCGCCCTGCTACCCCCTCCCGTGCCACGAATGCCCTGGTAGCGGAGCTGCGCGCCCAGGGGGTGGCTTGCTCGCCTCGCCGCTTGGAGGACTGGCGGCGCGTGGGGCTCGTGCCGAGGGGCCACCGGCGCTTCCTCGGGCGCGGCCGTGGCACCGAGGTCGTCTACCCCGACGACATGGCCGAGCGATGCCGTCAGGTGGCGACGCGCATGCGGCGGGGCCAGCCGTGGCAGATGGTCGCCTTCTCGCTGTTCGCCGGCGGAGCCGACCTGCCCGAGGAGACGATCCGCGCCGCCTACCGCTGGGCGCTCACCGTCGAGGTGCCCGCGGACAGCGACGAGCTGGATGTGGCTGAGCGCGGCGTTGACCAGCTGCTCTCGACGGTGGCCGGCCGCCGGCTCGAGGGGTTGGTCGCCGCCCAGGTGAAGCGCTCCGGGGTCGCCCAGGGAGAGTCACCGCGTGCGGTGGCTCGCGGCGTGCTCACGAACCTGTTCCTCGTCCAGCTCGGCGGCGAGGTCGCCGACGACCAGGCGATGATCGAGCTGCTGGCCGGCATGGGCTTGCCCATCGACGGGCTGTCGCCCGACGAGCGGGTTCAGGCGGCTCGCTTCATGGACGCCGTATTCAGTGCCTTCTCTTTCGACGAGCTGGCCGGTGTCGCCGAGCACACGCCGCTCGACGAGCTGCAAGCCGCGATCCCGGTCGTGGCGAACCTGTTCGAGCTGCTGCCCCCGGCGCTTCGCGCGCTCGTCCCCGGGACGGTCGCCGAGCTGCTCCCGCCCCTGCTCGCACCGCTCGTCGTCCAGCTCGGTCGCATCGCGGCCAGCCTCGACGCCAGCCAGCACGGCGTCTATCAGTCGGAGCCAGCGTTAGCGTCGCAGCGACCTGCGACGATGGACGCGATGCCACTGCCGTCACCGTCTCACCACGAACGCGAAGCGAGGAGCGCGTGAGCGCCCAGCTGGAGGACCTCGTTCCCGGCTCGGTGATCGGCGGGGTCGTCCCCGCCAAGGACGTCACGTCCGTGGCGCTCTCCTGGCACGGTGGTGCGGCGGTCACCCTCACCTACCGCGACCCAGACGGCCGGGTCGGCGAACGCCTCCTCTACCGCTCCGACGAGGAAGCTCTCTCGATCCGAGGCGCCGGGGCCCGGTGGAGCTTC
>JAJZJY010000683.1 GCA_021809885.1 Actinomycetes bacterium | reverse complement strand
GGCTGGGGGGCGAGCAGGCTCTTTTCCGGGCGCTTCTTGGTGACCTCGGCGAAATCGGAGACGGTCTGGAAACGACGGCCGGCGCTGGTCGGCTTGCGCTTGCGCAGCGGCATCTCAGCTCCCCTCGAACAGCGGGATGGAATGGCCCTCCCGCAGGGTGACCATGGCCCGCTTGGTGTCGGGCCGCTTGCCGAACGTGGCCTGGCGGCGGCTGCGCTTGCGCTTCCCCTGCCGGTTGAGGGTGCGCACCGCCTCGACCTGCACGTTGAAGATGGCTTCGATGGCCTGGCGGATCTCGATCTTGTTGGCCTTGGGGGAAACGACGAACGTGTACACGTTGTGGTCCAACAAGGCGTAGGACTTCTCGGATACGACGGGGCGGAGAATGACGCTCCGTGGGTCGCTGCTCACGCTTCCTCCTCCGAAAGTGCGACAGTTACGACCTCGACCGCCGCGTTGCCCGGGAGGGTGGCCGCGGTGAAGACGACCCAGTCGTTGCAGAGGACGTCATACGCGTTGAGCTCCCCGCTGAAGAGGACCTGCACCTGCGGCAGGTTGCGCAGGGATCTGTAGGCGCTGTCTTCGTCCCGGTCGAGCACCACCAGCGCGCGCCCATCGATGCCGAGGGCGGCGAGGGCGGCCTTGGCGGCCTTGGTGCTCGGCATCGTCCACGGCCAAGCGTCCACGACGGCGACGCGGCCCTCCGAAGCCCGGTCCGACAACGCCGAACGCAGCGCCAGGTTGATCATCTTCCTCGGCGTCCGCTGCCGGTAGCTGCGCGGCTTCGGCCCGAGGGCGATGCCGCCGCCTGTGAACTGCGGCGCGCGCTCCGATCCCTGACGGGCACGTCCCGTGCCCTTCTGCTTGAACGGCTTCTTCCCCCCGCCCGACACCTCGGCGCGGGTCTTCGTGCTCTGGGTGCCCGCCCGGGCGGCCGCCAGCTGGGCGGTGACCACCTGGTGGAGCACGGCGACGTTGGGCTCGATCCCAAAGGTGTGGTCGTCGAGGGTCGCCGAGCCGGTCACGCCGCCGGCGACGTCGCGGACGTCGACCTGGACGCTCACTTCCGGCCTCCCTTGATGGCGTCGCGGATGAGGACCACACCGCCCCGGGGCCCGGGCACGGCGCCCTTGACGAGGAGCAGGTTGCGCTCGGCGTCGGCGGAGACGACCTCCAAGTTGAGGGTCGTCACCCTCTCGCTGCCGAGCTGGCCAGCCATGCGTGTCCCCTTGAAGACCCGCGCGGGCGTGGCGCACGCGCCGATGCCTCCTGGTGCCCGGTGATGCTTGTGGTTGCCGTGGCTGGCGCCCTGGCCGCTGAAGTTGTGGCGCTTCATCCCGCCGGCGAAACCCTTGCCCTTGCTCACGGCGGTCACGTCCACCTTGACGCCAGCAGCGAGCACGTCGACCGACAGCTCCTGGCCGACGGCGTACTGGGAGCTGTCGTCGACCCGGAGCTCCACCAGGGTGCGTCCCGGCTCGATGTCCGCCTTGGCGTAGTGGCCGGCGAGAGGCTTGTTGACCTTGGCGGGCGGTCCATAAGTGACCTGGACGGCGGCGTAGCCGTCCCGGTCGGGGGTCTTGAGCTGCACGACGCGCGCCGGCGTGACCCGGATGACGGTGACCGCGACGGCACGGTTGTCGCCGTCCCAGACCTGGGTCATGCCGACTTTCTCGCCGACGATCGCATTGGAAGGCACAGCAGGGCTCTTTCTGGCTCGTGGCGGAAAGGGACCGAACAGCTCGGGACCGCTTCACACGCAGGTCGGTTTGTCGCCGCGGGGTCTCCGCACCACCGGAGCGGGCGGACACCCGCGGACACGTCGTGACGACCGGGTGAGCAGGTTAGCAGCATGTGGGTGGGTGCGGACAAGGCGCCATGATCCACCCCCCACGCGTTAGAGTCGCAGGCGCGGCGGAGACCCGAGGGGAGGGTCTGTTCCGTCGTGCCCGGCAAGCCACCGTCACACCACCCACGACAGCGCAAGCGCCCCGGCCACCGCCGCACCGGCCTGGAGCGCCACAGCCGGCGCCGCCTCTTCTTGCTGCTCGTGATCTCCGGAGTGGCGTTCGCGTCCATCGGCGTGAAGCTCCTGTCGATCCAGGCGCTCGACTCCGGCCGTCTCCTCGCGGCGCGCGTGGCCCAGTCGGAGAAGTCCGTGACGCTGCCGGCCCTGCGCGGGTCGATCCTCGCCCGCGACGGCAACGAGCTCGCCCTGTCGGAGATGCGGTCGACGATCTTCGCCGACCCGACCGAGATCACCCACGCCGGCGCCGAGGCGGCCGCCCTCGCCCCCATCCTCCACGAGACGCAGGCCGCCCTCCAGCGCCAGCTGACCGAGCACACCACCTACGTCCCCCTCGCCGTGGGAGGGACCCAGGCGCTCGCCGACGCGGTGCAGAAGGTCATCGACACCGGCACGCTGCCCGGCGTCGGCATCAACCAGGAGCCGGTCCGCTACTACCCCGCTGGCTCGCTGGCGTCGCCGCTCGTCGGGTTCATGAACGCCAACGGCGCCGCCGGCGGCCTCGAGATCCGCTACAACCGCCTGCTCACCGGCAGGCCCGGCAAGCTGGTCGAAGCCGTCGACCCGGCGGGGGCGCCCATCCCGGGAGGCGTCGCCGAGGACGTGCCCGCCGTCAACGGCGACGACCTCGTCACCACCATTGACGAGGGCCTGCAGTACCAGGTGGAGCAGGCGTTGGCCAAGGCCATCACCACCTCCCACGGCACCGGGGGCGTCGCCCTCGTCGAATCGACGAGGACCGGGCAGCTGCTGGCCGCAGCGAGCCTGGTGTCCGACGGCAACGGCAGCAAGCCGACGGAGGCGCTGAGCGAGACGGCGTTCACCAACGTCTACGAGCCGGGCTCGGTGTCGAAGATCGTGACGATCTCCGGGGCCATCGCCTCCGGCTCGATCACCCCCGACGACACGTTCGTCATCCCCAACACCCTCCTGGTGTCAGGGTCCATCTTCCACGACGCCGAGACGCACCCCACCTATGTGCTGTCCACCACCGGTGTCCTGGCGCAGTCGTCGAACATAGGGGCAATCCAGATCGCCCAGCGGATGGGGCCGTACCGGCTGTACCACTACGAGCGGGCGTTCGGCCTGACCCAGGCGACGGACATCGGCTTCCCCGGCGAGTCTGCCGGCCTCGTTACGCCGCTGGCCAAGTGGAGCGGGACGACGCTGCCGACCCTCGCCTTCGGTGAGGCCAACGCCGTCACCGCCGCCCAGATGATCGGGGCCATCAACACGGTCGCCGACGGCGGCGTGTACGTGCCGCCCAGGCTCGTGACCGCGACCATCGGGCCCGACGGCCGGGAG
>JAJZJY010000682.1 GCA_021809885.1 Actinomycetes bacterium | reverse complement strand
TGCACGAGGCGGCCTTCTCAGGATCAGCGCCGAAGTTCTCCGCTGTCCACGGCGAACTGTTCAGCGCCGAGTAGACATCCATCGCGTTCGTGGATGCCTGCATGAACAGCAGTGCCCCGAGCGCCCTGGCGCTCCCGTCTCCGAGCAGGGAGTCCGCCATGGCTAGATGATCCCAGCGCGCTTAGCATTCGCCGCCGTAGGGTTGGCGTAATACTCGGCAAGGGCCTCCTGCGCGGCCGCGGAGATAGCCTCCTGCGTCGATTTGGGCTGGTCGTAATATGCCTGGTTGGACGTCACGCTGCTGCTGGTCAGCCCTGCCGCTTTCGCTGCCGCTAGAACCTGGTTCGCCAGGCTGGCGGACATGCTGCCGGCTGATGCAGCGGTGCCGGTGGTCGCATCCTGCAGGGCCGTAGAGCTGACCTGGGAAGTGAGGTTTGTCAAAGTGCTGCCGGTGCTGCCGGTATGGGTGTGGGTGTGGTGCTTGTGCGCCGTCTTCGGCTTCTTCGCGTGACTGGGGCACACCGACAACTTGGGCACCCCGTAGCCGAAGCCCGGCGGGATGCCGAGGGTAGACACCGCGTTGCCGAGCGCGGTGTAGGCGGTCTGGTCCACGCATGAGCCGCCCAGCCAGTCGGTGAGAGCGTTCAGCGCGTCAGCGGGCTTCAGCGCGCTCGACGACATGAGCGACATCGCCGCCTGCTCCCAGCTCGCCAGAGACGTAAAGCTCTGCTGGCCGGAGGTCGAGGTCGTCGTGCCGCCCACGTTGCCCGCGCCGTTGCCACCTCCGGCTGTCTGCGCGTCGAGAGCAGCGGCTGCCTGGCCCGCCGAGTAGCGCTTCCACAAGATGTAGGCGACGACAGCGCCCCCGAGCTCGAGCCCCCACGCCAAGTAGCTCTGGCCGAGGACCTTCTTGCCGCCCTTCTTCTTCGCCGGTGCGTCTGCCATCAGAGCCCCATGCGCTTCAAGCCCGCCTTCACGCGGTCCATCGTGGATGAGATCGGACCGGCGGGACCGTTGGCCAATGCCCCACCGACCCTCGGCACCAGGCCGCCGAGCTTGCCGGCGAGAGAGTCTGTGGGCTGGACGACGGAGCGGTCGATGAGCTGCCAGACACTCTCAGGGTGTGCGCCTCCGGAAAGGACGTGGTCCAGCTCGCTCACGAGCCCGAGGTGCGTCAGGTCCTCGGTCATCGTCGGGGGAGCGGGCGCGCCCGCCTGGTCCAGGCCGGTGTGCGTGAGGCCGGCCACGTCTGCATTGATCTGCTGCGCTGAGAGGATGTTGGCGCCGGGCATCAGCCCCACCCCCCGATGATCGAGGCCAGGTCTCCGGGCTGTGGCGGGTTGGACGTGATCTCTCCGAGTGCGACCGTCTGTGCGATGCCCTGGTAATTCTGCCCGACTCCCATGCGGAACTGCATCCTCGTGATCTGGTTGGTCACGTACGTCGCCTCACCGGGTGGCCGCCAGATGGGATTAGCCACGGGCAGCGGCTCGCCGCCGAGCGTGTTGGTCAGCCCTGCGAGCGGGCCCGGGGTATATACGTCGGGGGTGACGAAGTCGCCGGGCTTCGATGGCGAGGCCATGACCGGAGGCTGGCCGGCAGGGTGGTCGAGGGGGGTGAGCCCGTCGAAGCGCTCGAAGTTCTCGGCTACCGCCCGGTCCGGCGGGGCGGCGACGGGCGGGACGATGTAGCCCGCTGCGGGGATGAGCGCGGCGGGCATGTCAGCCGCCCTCGGCTGCGCTCAGGCTCCCTGAAAGGGCACCGCCGGCAGAGTTCAGCACCGTCGGCGTGTTGCTCTTGGACGACACTATGACGGCCACCACGGCGATCGTGATGAGGCCGCCCAAGAAGATCGTGACTCCCTTTTCCAGGCCACTCATGGTTTGGCTCCTGTCGTTGCGTTCGGGCTTGTCGGCGTGGTCGGCGTGGTCGGCGCCGGGGTGCTCGCCTTGCTGCTCACCACGTCGGAGATGAGGCCCCACACTGGCGCCCCATTGACCAGCACCGAGAACACCAACACCAGCACCGCGAGCCCCACTCCCAGCTTGGCGCCGGGCTCGCCTAGCTCCGAGATGCCGACCAAGATGGCAGTGGCGATGGTGCCACCGAGGATCACCTTGACCGGAGTCTCGACGCCACTCACGACAGCGTGGTTTGTCTGCTGGGAAGTTTTCAGGGAACCCGAGAACGCCTTGCGCTCACCGGCGATGACGCCGAAGACCATGGCGACAGCCATGGCCCCGACGATCTTGGGCGGTGCGGTGATCGCGGTGGGGAGCGACGCCTTCACGTTGACGGGTGAGTCCATTAGAGCGTCACCGTCCCCGTGGAACCGGTAACGTCGGCGGCCGTGTTGCCCGTCCGCACGACGTTGAGCGCTCCGGTGACCGGGCCGACCGGCGCCCCCGAAGATGACGTCGGGTTCTTCACGGCCCAGTACATTAAAAACGCTCCGGCGCCGAGCAGCATGACGCCGACGACCGACATGGCTCAGATTTTCTTCGAGATGACGTAGCCGAGCCACGCGCCCACGACGACGCCTACGATGGTCTTCACGTTCATGTTCTTCTCTCCTTACTTGACCAGCAGGAACGCCTGGGCGACTTTGTGGCCGTGGTACTTGTACGCAAGCAGCGTGACCGGAACGTCCATGATCAGCCACGAGAAATAGACATTCAGGACGTTCGCCGCGTCGATCCGAAGCGGGGGCAGCTTCACCCCGCCCCGGCGAAACAGCCAGTACAGCGCACCGAGGCCAACCGCTGCGGTGCCGAGGGGGATAAGCACTGCCTGAGTCATGGATATCTGGCCGAGCGGGGCGAGCGCACCGGGAGCGGCAGACGCTACGGGCGCAGCACCTCCGGGCTCCGAGACATAGGTGTTGCTCATCGTGTCTGTCATCTCACGCCTCCACTATCCGTACGGGCATCGGCTTGAGTCCGGATTCCTCGGGGGGATGGAGCTCGAGCTCCAGATTCCGCAGCCGGCGGTTCAGCTCGCGCTGGCGCTCTTCGCCCTCGGCCTTGCGCGTGCTCCATGTGGCGCCGAGGGCAAAGCCGATGAACCCGGCGTAGACGGCGATCACTGCGAGGGTGCCGTTGGAGATACGGGGAGCCCTCATGCGAACAGCGCCGCGCCGGACACGGGACGGATCGCCCGCGTGAACACTTCGAGCTTGCCCGCGCTCGCCCCCCACGTGGAGCCCAGTATCTGGAGCTTCGTGGTGGCATCGGTGGCGAGGTACTGGTTCGCCGGGTCGAAGTTGGCCGCCCGGTCGAACAGGCTGTAGAGCTGGTAGAGCGGGAACACTCCGGTATCCAGGCCGCCCGGCGTGCCG
>JAJZJY010000681.1 GCA_021809885.1 Actinomycetes bacterium | reverse complement strand
CTGGCGCCAGGGATGCCCCATGGCTGCTTCCTCCGGTGAGCAGTGAGCACTGATCGGCTTCGTATCATGCGACCTCCCACCCGGCTCGGTCAACCCGTCTTGGGGGCAGGGCGAAGCCGGTTGATCTCCGACCAGATCGGGGCCAGGATGCCAGGCGTGCTGGTGGACCGCCGACCTGCACCTCGGTCACGCCACTCGCCGAGCTGCTAAACGGCTCCAAGGTCCTCGTCCCCGGCAACCACGACCGCTGCTGGGACGGGCTGCGGCGCAAGAAAAAGGACTCCGTCGACCGGTGGCGGGGCGAGTACGAGGCGGCCGGCTTCTCGATCCGGCCCGCTCCGGTGGCCGTCACTGTCGCCGGACGCAGCGTTCTCGCCGACCACTTCCCCTACCACGGTGACAGTGGGCATGAGGAGCGCTACCTCGAGTACCGGCCCGTGGACCGTGGGCAGTGGCTCCTGCACGGCCACGTCCACCAGCAGTGGCGCCAATCGGACCGGATGATCAACGTGGGCGTTGACGCCTGGGGCGGGTACCCCGTCGCCGAGGCGAACCTGGTCGACCTGATCCTCGGCGGCCCCGCCGAGCGGGCGCCGATCCCCTGGGGAGCGCTGACCTCAGACGGAGAAGGCCGACTTGACCCGCGCGAACAGCATTGAGGGTTGACAACTCACGTGTCACCTGCCCGTCCCCGGGCCAAGGAGCGCCGCGTGCCACAGAGCTGACGATCTCGGTCAGTCCGCCCTTTGGCAACCGCATAGCGCTCCTACAGCGGTCAAACGGCCAAACACTCGCATTTTGTGGCTCTCCTGCTGTCGCCGGTCGTCTCCGGGTGCGAGCCGGCGCCGGGGAGCCGTCCGCGCCCAAATCGGTTGCGACCCTGGCCGCCGGTGGCCAACCTCTTGGGGGTGGACACCGGCACCGGAACCGTCCGTCCCGCCCAGCCCAGCGACGCTGCAGGGATCGGGCTGGTCCATGTGCGCTCCTGGCAGGCCGCCTACCGAGGCCAGTTCCCCCAGGACTACCTCGACGGCCTCGACCCCGCCCGACGGGCCGCCGGCTGGCGCCGCTACTTCGAGCCGGAACCCCCCCACCGCCAGGCTCTGCTCGTGAGCGAGATCGGCGCCGACATCGTCGGGTTCGCCAGCGTCGGGCCCTGCCGTGACCGAGACACCGCCGGCGCCGGCGAACTGTACGCCATCTACCTCCTGACCCAGTGGTGGGGCCAGGGCCTGGGCCGCCAGCTCATGGCAGCGGCTCTCGGTGCGCTTGCCGGCTTGGGGTTCGAGGAAGCGACGCTGTGGGTCCTCGACGCCAACGACCGGGCCCGCCTGTTCTACGAGGCGGCGGGCTGGGCCGCCGACGTGGCCACGAAGACCGACGACAGCTTCGGCTTCCCCATGGCCGAGGTCCGCTACCACCGACTACTGCCCTGACCGCCTGCTACGGGCAGCCCCTCGACAGCCAGCAGGAACAGCGCGGCCCGCTGTCCATCCCGCCGGCAGCGATCAGGCCGGATTGCGAAGACCGGCTCCGCTGCGTCGGCCCGGTCGGAGTCAAGCCGCCCGGCGTCGCAGGGGCGGCCATGCCCGCAACGGCGCCGGGCTCCCCGAGACCCGCGCCGAATCGCTACCCGACCGGGACGTGCCATTGCGCCCGGACCTCACGTTCGCCAGCGACCGTGCCACCGGAGCGGGAAAAGGCGCCGCCTCCCTCCCGAGCCCCCGCTTCCCGCTGACACCCCGCCACCCCTCGATGACCCCGACGCCGACAGCGAGGTCAACGAGGACCGGGCCTGGTTACTGCTCGGGATGCTCGGCCCGTGGGCATCACCCCGCCAGGCCTGACAAACAGCTCACCGATCTCATCGCTCGGAGCGAGCAGCTCGGCGGCGAACGCGCGTGGGCACCTGCTGGCACCACGATGGCGCACTGATGAGCACCGTCGCCGCGTCTTCGACGCAGAGGAGGCTCCACAGGTTCTGAGCTGCAGCGAGACGCCGGCCTTCTTCCCCAGCTGGCCAGCCGAGGACGAGGGCAGCGCTGGAACGGGCCTCGGAGGCGACCGACACAGCCTGCAGCGCGGGTGACAGCGCTTCCCCGTCCCGGGCGAAGACGATCGGGAGCGTATGAATCGGCAGCGGGCGTGGGAGGTCCGCTCGGAGTAGCGCCCGGAGGTCCCGGGCCTGTAGGTAGCCCAGGCGCCATTCGGCATAGGCCTCGATCGTCGAGATGGTCTGGACCGGGCCGGACGCCACCGGCGCCCACTCCCGCGTCACCGGCCCGATGCTCGCCGCGCTGGTCGCCGAGGCGACCAGCGAACTGCTCCTCGTCAGCTACGCCGCTCACGACCACCCGCGCTCGCCGGCGCCATCGCCAACCTCCCGCTCCGGCGCTGGGCATGGCCGACCGGCCTCCGCTCACCCGGCGCCGCTCTGCACGTCAAGATCGTCGTCGTCGACCGCCGAGTCGGCCTGCTCGGCAGCGCCAACCTCACCGGCCGGGCCTAGCCGACAACCTCGAGTGCGGCGTGCTGATCCAGGGCGGTCGCCCCCCCGCCGTAGCACCTGTGGGCCCTGCGCTACGCGGGGGTCCTCACCGACGCCCAGTAGCCCAGCGCCCGGCGCAACCGGGACAGATGCTGACGCACCGCGTCCATCGACACGCCGTGGCCTCCCTTGCGCGCCGGCCACACCGCTGCCTCGATCTCCTCGGCCGAGCGCGGCCGGTCCTGATGGCACGCCAGGCACACCGCCAGCTCGGTCACCACCGCGCGATCCGGCGCCTCTCGCCAATCCCACCACCAGCACCGGAACCAACACCAGCCGCCAACACCCGCCCGGCGTTCAGCACATGCTTACCCCCGACAACCACCGGACTGCCCGACGACGACACCAGCAAGGCGGCCGCCGGCCACGAGCGCGCCAGCCCAGCCCACATCCCCAACGCCATCACCGGCCCCCAACGGCTCGACGCAGCCACATCCCAAAATTCTTGCCGGACCTGCCGCCCGCCCGTGGTCCGGTTCGTCCCGGTGGCGCCGCCCCCGGTGCTTCTGCGAGCGGCTCCTGCCGACGCCTCTTCGGCGCACCGGAATGACGTGGCCACGGTCGATGCCTCTCCCGACGACGAAGACCGCCCGCTCCGCAAGAGGTTGACCTGGCGTGGCCGGCTACGCCGGCCGCCCTCATCCCCCTCGACCAGGTTCACCAGGCCGTCGCCGCGGCACCACGACCCGCTGGCCGAACCTCACGGACGGGATCGTGCCCTCGCGCACCAGCACGTACGCCAACGCCCGGGAGGTCCCCAGAAGCGCGGCATGGGCAATCGACGTCGCACATCGTA
>JAJZJY010000680.1 GCA_021809885.1 Actinomycetes bacterium | reverse complement strand
CAGTGCCAGGTGGTGAACCTCGCGGGCCTCGCCGGTTTCGACGACCAACCCCACCTTGGTGCGGTCCCTGGTCCGCACGAGGTGCTGGTGGACGGCACCTGTGAGCAGGAGGGCCGGGATGGGCGCAAGCTCGGGCGAGGTGTGCCGGTCGGAGAGCACGATCACCTTGGCGCCCCCGGCGATCGCTGCGCTCACACGCTCGCACACGCCGCCCACGGCAGCGGCCAGCCGGTCGCCTGGCGTTCCCTGGCCGCGGGTCTCGAACAGCCCGTCGACCGCGAACGTCGCCCATCCCGGTCGGGTCCCGTCCTCGTTGACGTACAGCAGCTTGGCCAGCTCCTCGTTGGTGAGCACGGGGTGCGGGAGCACGATCTGGTTGCAGCTCGCTGGCTGCGGATCGAGGAGGTTGCCCTCTGGTCCCACCGTCCCGGCGAGGGAGGTGACTAGCTCCTCCCGGATGGCGTCCAGCGGTGGGTTGGTGACCTGTGCGAACAGCTGCTGGAAGTAGTCGTAGAGCAACCGCGGGCGGGCGGACAGCACGGCGAGGGGCGTGTCGGTCCCCATCGACCCGACCGGCTCCGCTCCGGAGCGCGCCATGGGGCCTACGAGGGTCCTCAGGTCTTCGTCGGTCCACCCGAAGAGGCGCTGGTGGGTCACGACGGACGCATGCTGTGGGGTCAAGGTGAAGCGCGGGGGCAGGTCGTCGAAGTGGATCTGCTCGGCGGCGAGCCATTCGCCGTAGGGATGCTCGGCTGCCAGCTCCGCCTTGATCTCGTCGTCGCCGACGATCCGCCCGGCCGCGGTGTCCACCAGGAACATCCGCCCCGGCTGCAGGCGCCCCCGCGTGACGACCCGCTCCGGGGCGATGTCGAGCACGCCGACCTCCGACGCCATGACGACCATGCCGTCGTCTGTCACCCAGTAGCGCGACGGGCGCAAGCCGTTGCGGTCCAGGACGGCGCCGATGACGGTGCCGTCGGTGAAGGCGATCGACGCCGGGCCATCCCACGGCTCCATGAGAGCGGCGTGGTACTGGTAGAAGGCGCGCCGGGCCGGGTCCATGAGGGTGTCGTTCTCCCACGCCTCGGGGATCATCGTGAGCACGGCGTGGGGCAGGGACCGCCCGGCGAGGTGCAGCAACTCGAGCACCTCGTCGAAGCTGGCCGAGTCACTGGCGCCCTCGGAGACGATCGGAAAGGCGCGGGCCAGGTCCCCGGGCAGGTGGTGCGACCCGAGGAGCGCCTCGCGGGCGCGCATCCAGTTGCGGTTGCCACGCAGCGTGTTGATCTCCCCGTTGTGGGCCACGTACCGGTACGGGTGGGCGAGCGGCCAGCTCGGGAAGGTGTTGGTCGAGAAGCGGGAGTGGACCAGCGACAGGGCCGTCTCGGCCCTCGGGTCGGTCAGGTCGGCGAAGAACCCCTGGACCTGTGGCGCGGTCAGCATGCCCTTGTACACCACGGTGCGGCACGACAGGGAGGGGAAGTAGATCCCGAGGTCGTGCTCGGCGCGCTTGCGGAGGAACCAGAGCCGGCGTTCGAGGGCGAGCCCCGAGGCTGCCTCCGTCGACGCCACGAACGGCTGGCGCAGCGTGGGCATCGCCGACCTGGCGGCGGCGCCGAGCCGGGACGGGTCGACGGGGAGGTCGCGCCATGCGAGGACGCTCAGGGCCTCTTCCGCCGCCATGCCTTCCAGGGCCTCGCGGGCGGCCCTCTCGGCACCGGGATCGGGGGGGAGGAACGCGATCCCGGTCCCGTAGGCCCCGGCAGCGGGCAGCTGCACGCCGGCGACGTCCCGGTACAGCCGGTCGGGGACCTGGAGGAGTATCCCGGCACCGTCGCCGGTGTCCGCCTCGGCACCCGATGCCCCGCGGTGCTCCATGTGGCAGAGGCTCGTGAGACCGAGCTCGATGATGCGGTGGCTGGCACGGCCGGCAACGTCGACGACGAAGGCGACGCCGCACGCGTCGTGCTCGAAGTTGGGCTCGTAGAGCCCGGCGGTGGTCGGGGCGAGGGCCATGTGTCCTTCCGGGGTCGCTGCGGCCTCGGGTGCACGAAGAGACGACGCTGGCCCTCGTGCGGGCGACGATCCTAGTCGCGCTCCGCGAGCACAGCCGCATAGGTCCCGGGCGCAACGTTGCGCCCGGTGAGCAACACCACGAGCTTCCCCTTGGGCTGCGCACGGCCGGCCATCACGCCGGCCAGGCCTGCACGGCCGGCCAGTACGGCGGCCAGCCCTGCGGCGCCGGCCCCCTCGACCACGAGGCCCTCGGCGGCGAACAGCCAGCGCATCGCCGAGCGGATCTCGTCCTCGGTAACCCGCTCGATGCGTGCCCGGCCGGCGGCCACCGCCTCGCCGATGACCGCCGGGGTCGGCGACCCCTCCTCCAGGTTCCCCGACAGGCCGTCGGCGATGGTCGCTGCCACCTCGACCGTGACGATGGCGCCGGCTTCGACGGCCGTGCCGACCGCCGGGGAGGCCACTGGCTCGACAGCGACGATGGTGACGTCGGGCCGGTCCGCCGCCCACAGGCACAACCCCGACGCCAGTCCGCCGCCCCCGAGCGGGGTGACGACGGTGAGCGGATCGCCGTCCTCGGGGAGCTGGCCCCCGAGCTCGGCACCGAGGGTGGACTGGCCGGCGATGACCGCCCAGTCGCTGTAGCTCGAGACGTACGTGGCGGCGGCATGGTCCGCCTCCACGAGACGGCGGGCCGCAGCCTCGGCCTGCTCGTAGGTGGCACCTTCCGTCCGGAGCGTGACGCGGCTCCCGCGGGCGGCTTCCCAGCGGCGCAGGGCGGCGAGCTTGCTCTGCGAGGCCGTCGCTGGGGTCACGACGGTTACCGGCCGGCCGAGCCGGTTCGCGGCCCAGGCCATACCCAAGGCGTGGTTGCCGGCGCTGGCGCTCACGGCGTGGGCCTCGTCGGGGAGGCTCGCCAGTGCGGCCAGGGCGCCGCGGACCTTGAAGGCGCCGGTCGGCTGCGCTACCTCGAGCTCGAGCAGCGCCGGCACCGCCCCGCCGGGGGTCGGCACCTCCGTCGCTCGGAGCGGCGCGGGCGGGAGGTGGTGGGTCACCACCGCGAGGGCGTCGGCTCGTTCTTCCGCCGTCGGCGGCCGGAGCCTGTCCGTGACCGCTCGGTGTGGCGTGGCCATGGGAGCCCGAAGCTAGTGGCAGTACGGTGGGGTCATGACGACGCGCATCGACCATTGGATCGACGGGAGGCGGGCAGCCTCGAGCTCGGGGCGGACCGGTCCCGTCTTCAATCCCGCCACCGGCGTGCAGACCGCTGAGGTGGGGTTCGCATCCGCCGCCGAGGTCGACCTGGCAGTGACGAGCGCCCGGGAGGCGGCAC
>JAJZJY010000679.1 GCA_021809885.1 Actinomycetes bacterium | reverse complement strand
GGTGACCGCCGGCGCTCGCTCCTTGGACTCGGCCCGGCTGTCGACGAACACCACCCAACGGCCGTCGGGGCTCACCGCCGGCTCGCCGTAGTCACGCTGGGAGGCGGGGTCGTCGTCGGCGGCGGCAACGACCCGCCGCTCCCCGGTGGCGACGTCGACGGCGACGAGGTGGTCGCGACCGGGACCGAGGTCGTGGTCCCAGTGGCGCACGGGCAGGGACTCGTGGAGGATGGCGCTGACCCCGGCGTCCTTGCGTGCCGCCCGCTTGGCGGCGTCGCCGGCGGCAGGGAGTCGCCAGAGCGAGGCGGCCTCGTCGGTGTCATCGTGCTCGGCCGCACCCGGCCGCTTCGACACGAAGAGCAGGTTGCCGTCCGGCGTGAACACCGGGGCGGATTCGCCGTTGCGGCCGAGTGTGTTCTAGTGACATGACTCATGCCGCACCTCTTTCCAGGTTCTTCGCCTGACGGTCGTCAGGTTCGGTTCTCGCCTCACCGCGACGGGCTTTCCCTGACGGGTAGGTCTTACGGTCGCTCCTCCGGTCGTGGGTCATCCCACGGTCCGAGCCTGGGTCTGTACCGCCATCGCTGGCGGCCCGAGTGTCCACAGGGGCGCTGGTCTCAACTGGACCAGAACTGGCTTGTGCCTCCGGCCAATCACGGAGGTTCTTGGCAGCGTTGATGTCCCGGTCCACCAGTTCGCCGGTCAGCGCACACGCGAGTTGTTTGGCCATCCGGGTGGGCGCTGTCAGCCGACAACCACAACCGTGGTGTATCTGGCTGGAAGCGAACCACCGACCCGCCTTGGTGATGTTCGCTCCGGATCGTTCGGCCTTGTAGCCGACCATCGGGGCGAACGCCCCAAGGGATGCGTCGAACACCGACCGGCGGAACGCCCGTCGGCCCATGGACCGTTTCATCGCTGCTGTGTCGAGGTCCTCGATCACGACCTCGCTGTAGGTGGCTGCAAGCTCAGCCGTGAGCTTGTGCCACGAGTCTCCTTCGAGTTCTTCGCCTACCACGGGGCAACATCTGCCTTCTCGTGGTTCCATTGCTTGCGGAGAGCTGTGAGGGTCCAAGCCACGCTCTCGTGTGTCGGGTCCGTCTTCTTCGCGTCCAGGTCTGCCTTCACTCGAGGTCCGCGAGTACCCGCTGGAACTTGCGTCGCTTGCCGTTCACCCCCGACCCGACTTCGGTGACCACTTCGTCCACCGCCATCCCCGCAGCGGTCGCCCACGACGTGAGCCGAGCCACCTGCCGGTCCAGATCTGTCCGCTGATCGTGGGACGACACCCGGGCGTACACCACCGCTCTGGTGTTCTCCGTCGACGCAGCACCGTCGATGTTCACCAGGATCAGCTTCCCGACCCGCGCCGAGCAGGAACAGGCAGCCTCCCCTCCCGGTACCACCGGTAAGCGGTGTGCTTGTTCACTCCCACCCGATCCGCCCACTCCGACAGGTTCACCACCACAGAGTAGCACATACGTTCGCATACTAGAACTAACCACCCTGGTAGCAGCTGCCAGCCCTCTGGCGACCGGGTGAGTTGGCGGGCGGAGCCTCCGCCTGGGTCGATCTCCCACAGCGCCGTCACGAACCGCGTCCGGTCCGTCGACAGTGTCTGGACGGGGGCGACCAGCCGGCGGCCGTCCGGGGAGAGCGACAGGGCCGCCACCCGGGGCAGGTCGAGATAGCGGTCGAAGGAGTGGAAGGGGCCGGGATCGCTCATGGGCGCCGACCCCAATTGTTGTGAGCGATCTGCCATCGCCTCGCTCGGGACGGCCCACCGACTCCCAGATAGTCAACGAGGTCGGCGCGGTGAAGCTGACGCGGTGCCGTTGGATGCTGCCCGTGTCGCTCGGGCTGTCCTTCCTTACCCGGGCGGCGGCCGGCCGATGCGGGCGTGACCGCGAGGTGGACGGTCGGAGCCGCTACCGCTGCCGGCGCCCACGGGTGACCGACTCTCGACCCCCAGCCGCTACGCAACGGTCATCGCCCCGCACCGTTCCTTCCGCTGACCTGGAACGGAACACACCCACCGGCCCTTGTACGCTTGGGGCGGGGCTTTCCAGCGATGGAGACCTGCTTGTGGACTTCGACGCCGAGGCGTCGCTACTCGACCAGGTCGGGCTCACCCAAGACTTGGAAGCCCTGCTCGGGCTTCACGTCGACGTGATCTCAGCCGGTGGCCTCAGCACGCGCCATCGCCATATCCGCGACGAGGCAATCGACCTGTGACAGCAGGCCGTCGCAACGTCGACGATCTTCTGGGGACCTGGACGAGGCGATCGACGCTGCTGGCGAGGCAGTGGTGGGACGCATCGGCGACATCGCTACGAAGCTTCCGGGAGAGCTGGTCGCCGGCACGAGCGAGCTGCCCTGGGCGGAGATCCAAGGCATGCGGATCGTCGTCGACCACGCATAGCACGGAATCGACTACGAGCAGGTATGGCGAACCCTCCGCGACGACGTCCCGGAGCTCGACCGGGTCGTCCGACTGTGGGTCGCCGAGCACCGGGGCCCCGAGCTCGAAGTTCCGAGGGGGGAACGGGAGAGGGAGCGAGACATCGGCGGTGACCTCGGCCTGGGTCGGTAGACCCTCGCGACACCACGTCCAGCATCCGGGCACCTGCCGTCGGGCCACGGGCCCACCGCCCGGTGACGGCGCAGTCGACGCCGTGACGGTTCAAGACCTCGATGATGTGGACCGGGTCGGCGGCCAACTCGCGCACGTCCTCGCCGGCGGCGATCATTCCCTCGAGGCCGAGTAGTTGGCTCCTGCCGCGTCCTCGACGACCACGACGTGGCGCCGTTCGATCTGGCTCATACCCCGGCCTGCCTCCTGACGCTGGCGAGAGTCGAGTCTCCCTCGGACGCGGGCCAGGCGCCTGGTCGCCCGAGGACCAGCCAGCAGGGCGGTGGCGTGCTGGTTGAGGCTGCCGAGGCGCCCGGGCTACACCTCGTGCAAGCGGGTGCTCACCGACCGGGCACGGAGGAGGCGGCGCATGTCCTGAGGGTCGCTGGTGAGCACCGTGTCCCCTTCGCCGACCAGCAGGCTCAGATGCCCCTCGACCACGTCGGCGGTCGTGGAGCGACCGAGCAGGCGTCCCACACGCCTCCCGGCAGCTTGGTCCAGCGCCGTCGCCTCGACCCCGGCCAGCACCCTGGCGAGGTCGGCCTGTCGCCGGTCGCCGCGCCACACCTCACCAACGACCGCCGCGCTGGTACGGACCGGCACCGCATTGTCCTGGGCGACACGAAGCAGCGCCCCGACGACTCTGTCCTCCAGATGTGACGCCCCCAGCGCTGCGATCAGCAGCGTGCAGGCACCAGCCCCGCCCAGAATACCGCTC
>JAJZJY010000678.1 GCA_021809885.1 Actinomycetes bacterium | reverse complement strand
CGGACCGGTGGGTGCCGGCGAATCCTCATCGGCCAGCGGACCAACCGAGTGTCAGCGGAGGTGACAGCGACCGGCCAGTGGAGACCGGCACCATCGCGGGCGACGCGATCGAGGACGGCACGATCGTAGGCAAAGGCGTACGAGCATCGCGTCTGGCCAAGGGGGAGCTGGCCGCCCTCGTGGTCGACTACCTGAGCGCCCACCCTGAGGAGCTGGGACCGACCGCGGTGGGCAAAGCCCTCGGCCGCTCCCCGGGCGCGGTGGCCAATGCTCTCCAGCGACTTCAGGCCGAAGGCCGGGTCCGCCTCGTGGGCGAGGCGCCGCGTAGGTACTGCATCAACCCTGAGGGCGGGGCACTCGCGCAGCGGCAAACCAACCGTAGCTGAAGGGCCTGGTGTTCAGTCGGTGACGGGGCGACCGTTGTGGCGCCGGCCGGGTCGGGGCTGTCCGGCATGGTCCGGCAATGCCGGGTCGCCGGGTCAATCGACACACAGCTCGCCTCGCCAGGCCTCAAGGCCTTCGCGAAGGGCGAAGGAGACGATGAAGAAGCCGGCAGCCGGGTCGGCCCACCACCAGCCGGCGAGGCCGTAGGCGAGCAGACCTCCGAGGGTGGCGGCGGCGAGGAGAGCGCAGAGCCACGTCTCCGCGGCGTCGGCGAGCACGAGGGCGCGGAGGGGACCAGCGATGCGGCGGCCGGCGGCCCGCTTGGATAAGGCGAGGACCGGCATGACGACGAGCGCGGCGGCGCTGATGGCGATGCCGGCTGGGCTGGTGTCGGGTCGGCTGGTAGTGAGCAGACTGTGGACGCCATCGGCGGTCAGGTAGGCGGCGAGGGCGAAGAAGGTGACCCCGATCGCTCGTAGGCTCCGCCGTTCTCGTGCCTCGTTCCCCTCACCGTGACCGGCGGTCCGCAGCCGGTGGAGCACGAGCACTGCGGAGACGACCTCGATGCCTGAGTCCAGCCCGAAGCCGGTGAGCACCACCGAGCCAGCCAAGAGACCGCTGACGACCGCGACGGCGGCCTCGATGGTGTTCCAAGCAATGGTCGCCACCTCGAGGCGCACCGCTGCCTGGGCTACACCGGGGGTCTCAGCGGTCACGGGTGGGTGGCGTGCTCGTGGTCGAGATGGCTGGCTGGTTCCAGCTGGAAGGTGCAGTGTTCGACGTCGAAGTGGCCGGCCAGGCACTCGGCCAGTCGGTCGAGAAGCCGGGCGCCGCCACCATCGGCGAGGGCTGCATCGGAGATGACCACATGAGCCGAAAGGACCGGGATGCCGCTGGTGATGGTCCAGGCGTGCAGGTCGTGGACGTCGAGCACGCCCGGGGTCTCGCAGATGTGGCCGCGGACCTCCGCCAGGTTGACGTTCTTCGGGGTGGCTTCGAGGAGCACGTCGACGGCGTCGCGTAACAGCTTGACGGTGCGGGGCAGGATCAGCACGCCGATGAAGATCGACGCCAGGCCGTCGGCCCGCTCGAAGCCGGTGCCGGCGATCACCGCGGCGGCGACGAGCACCGCCGCAGCGCCGAGGAAGTCGGAGAGCACTTCCAGAAACGCGCCGCGGACGTTGAGGCTCTGTCCCTGGCCTTGTCGCAGCAGGGCCAAGCTGGCGGCGTTGCCGGCCAGGGCGATCACCCCGAAGACGACCATCAGCCCCGCGGTGGCCGTCTCGGGGTGAGCGAGACGGCGGACCGCTTCGACCAAGATGAACGCGCCGACGCCGAAGAGTAAGACGGCGTTGATCACCGCGGCGAGGATCTCGGCCCGCTGGTAGCCGAAGGTGCGAGCGTCGCTCGAAGGGCGAGCGGCGAACCACACCGCCAGCAGCGACAGGCCGATCCCGGCCGCGTCGGTGGCCATATGGCCGGCATCCGCGATGAGCACGAGCGAGTGGGCGAGCACACCGCCCACCACTTCGACGGCGAGGATCGTCAGCGTGATCCCGAGCACCGCGGCGAGCCGGCCCCGCTGGCCGCCCGTCGCGGTGGCCGTTCCGTGTCCGTGGTCGTGGCCCATCAGCCCCCAGCCCCAGTCTCGGTCACCGGGGCGTTCAGGCAGGGCTGGTCGGTGTCGACGGCAAGGACCAGGTCGGCCAGGTCCCCCAGCGCGTGGGCCAGGTTGGTGTCGGCCAGCTGGTAGCGCACCTGGCGGCCCTCCGGCTGGGCCAGCACCAGCCCGCAGCCTCGCAGGCAGGCCAGGTGGTTGCTCGTGTTGGCCCGGGTGAGCCCGAGGCGACCGGCCAGGTCACTCGGGTAGGCGGGACCGTCGAGGAGCGCCAGCAGTAACCGGCAACGGGTCGGGTCGGCCAACGCTCGGCCCACGCGGGCCAGCGCGTCGAGCCGGGTCTCGGCGAGGGTGGACATGCCACCACGTTACAGGCTCCGCTGTAACGTTCTCGGCCGGGAAGGCGACGACGGGTAGTGGACAGCGGCAACCGAGCCGACGAAGGCCTGTTGGGCCACCAGGCAGGGGCGCGCCTCGTCTCCGCGTCTGTACTGCATCAACCCTGAGAGCGGGGCACCCGCGCAGCGGCAACCCAAGCGTACCTGACACCTCGAGCTTCGTGTTCCGCGTGCTCAACCGGATCACCGTCAGGCGGCGGTTGATGGTCGCCGGCGCGTACCCGCCAGCTAACGACGCCTTGCCCGTGCGGGCGTTCACCACCCCCGCCGGCACGCTGTCGGAGCGGCGATGCCGGTAGGGGTGGTCACGGCCCCGCAGCTCCAAGACGTAGTCCCGCACGTCCACCCGCCCCACCTCGTCCCAAGCGACACCCCTGACCGTCAAGAAACGCCACCACGCCAGCAGGTCATACGCGTAGGCCCGGATCGTAAGCGCACTGCAGTCCGACGCCGCCAGCTCGGCCAGGTACGCCCCGACCACGCCCACCGGCTCTCCGGCCGCGTCGAGCGCCGCCCAGGGGACCGGTCCATCACGCTCGACCACTCCCGAGCCGTCCTCGCTACCTCGTCCCATGCAACCCTCCTCATCAAGGGGGCGCTGACGACCAGTCCCGACTGGTAAGTGCGCCAGCCGCTCAACACGCGGATACAACTCCGCTGAGGGGGCGCTCGCCTCGGGTCGGTAGTGCAGAGAACGCGTAGGTACCGGCTCGCCGACGACTGAGCTGAGAGACCGGACCCGACATCTCGCTCGGTCCGCCACCGCCGGGCCGACCGCACGCCCCAACTGCCGACTCCACTGCTACTCCACGGGGCCACTCCACGGCTACTGCACCTCTGTAGTAGCCGTGGAGCTGGGACCTCGACCGCCGGTCACCGCTGGCCGCGCGCTCACGTCCGAGAAAAATCTTTGGCCGGTTGCGCGCTCGCCGCCGCGGCGGCACAGACCGTGG
>JAJZJY010000677.1 GCA_021809885.1 Actinomycetes bacterium | reverse complement strand
ACTGATGCCGCTGAGGACCTATATGTGCCATTTGCCATTTGCCATTTGGCTTGGAGCTCCAACTGCCCCGGGCCGTGCCAGCCGGCCCGCCCGACTCGACTCCCAGGCTCAGCGCCGGCCGGCCGCCGCCGCCCGGCGGTGCGTCGCGGCGGGGTCGGTGGCCCGGTGCCGCTGGCACGCCCCGGGCAGCCACGCCAGCCACGCCTCGGCTTCGCTGCACTCCCGGTCGCGAAGGACGGCGAAGACGCCGCGGCCGGCGGTGTCGAGGTGGATGCTCGCCAGCCGCATCCGTCGCTGCACGGGGCCCTGCACCCACCGGATGCTCTGCACTTTGGCGAGCGGGACCCAATCGGTCGCCCGCCGCAGCCGCCCGCTCGTCGTGACGGCGTACGAGGAGTCCAGTCCGGCAGCCAGGTGGCGGTAGCGGAGCGGCGCCTTCCACACCACGCGCGGCGGGGGCGGTGCCAGCGTGGCCGTGGCACCGGGAAAGACGCGCTCCACGATCCACGCCGCCTGCTCCCTCGTGCCGACGGGTAGAAGGGCGCGTGCTGCCTGCTTGGCGGCCCGGTCGTTGCGGCCGGCAGCGGCCTTGCCGGCGACGTCGACCTCCACCCGCCACCACCCGAGCGGTCGCCACGTGAGGGGCTGCACCAGTCTCAGGGCCTGGATGCGGCCCCGGGGGATGGTCTCCGCCGACGTCTCCACCAGGCCGGCGCGCAGGTGCAGGCCGTCGGCCGCCTCAGCGACGCTGAGGCGGTACTCGCCGTTGAACCGGCGCCAGAGGGTGGTCGCCAGGCCCAGCAGGTAGGCAACGGAGCCGGCCGCCAGCCCCCTGGCGGCGCCAGGGGCGACGACAGATATGACCGCGAGCGCGAGGAGGCAGAGCAACAGGAACATCGACGGCCCGCTGATGAGCAGCGAGCCCAGCAGCCGGCGGGGGTCGATGCTGTACAGATGCGTCTCTGGGGGCGGCGTCCCCGGCGGCGCTCCCTCCAGACCGGGGGCACTGCGGGCTGCGGCGAGGAGGCGGGCGCGAAGGGCCTCGGCGTGAGCCAGGGTCAGGTAGGCCAGCCGGCCGCGGGAGCCGGCGCCGGCGACGCGGATGCGAAGCTCGGCCAGGCCGAGGACGCGCGCCAGACCGGGGCGGACGACGTCGATGGCCTGCACCTGGGAGAGCGGGAAGCGGAACGACCGGCGGCGGATCAAGCCCGTCTCGATCTGCAGGACCCCCTCGGTGAGCTGCCAGCGGGTGACCGCCCAGGACACGAAGCCGGCAAGGAGGAACAAGGCGATCAAGCCGACGTGCAGGAGGTCGGTCGTCCGCCCCCCGGAGCCGGGACCGCCGTTCGAGAACACGACCAGGAGCAGCACTGCCACGGCGCCCGGTCCGGCACGGACCACCGCCGACAGCGGGTGCAGCCGGCGCCACCCGCTCAGGTCCGTCGCCGGCGGCGAGGTCACAACCCAGCCAGGTTGCTCTCGCCGAGCGCCGACAGGCGATCGCGCAGGGCGGCGGCATCGGCCTGTTCCAGCCCCGGGATCCGCGCGTCGGTGGCCGCCGCCGCTGTGTGCAACTTCACCGTCGCCAGCCCGAACATGCGCTCGAAGGGGCCGACCGTCACGTCCACGAACTGCATGCGCCCGTACGGGATGACCGTGAGCCGCCGGAACATCACCCCTCGGCGCACCAGCAGGTCGTCGGCCCGCTCGGTGAAGCCCCAGGCGGCCACCCTTCGCCCGATGAGCACGTCCGATCCTCCTGCGAGCAGGACGACCGCAGCGCCCAAGCCCCCCGCCAGCGCCGGCATCCCGATGCCGGCAGGCAGCGCCAGCGCGACCACGAGGGCCGGGATGGCGCAGGCGACCAGTTGCACCCGCCGCAGGCCGCGGAGGCGTGGGGACGGCCGCCGCCAGCCGCCCTCCTCGTCGGGGGCTACCAGCGGGGACGGCGGAGGTGAGGTAGGGGCCGTAACCTGATCCCGAGCCATTCCCGGTCCCGGCGTCCGGGCGCCGGGTTCGTCCGTCGGCGGGCCGGCCACGGCGTTCACCCTACCGGCGCCGGCCTGACCGGCCTGACCGGCGACCGCGCTCGGAGACCGGACCCGGCGGCCGTGGCAACCGCGTCCATACGATGGCGCGGTGGCGACCCTCAGCGAGATCGCGGCACGGGCAGGTGTCTCTGTGTCGGTGGCGTCACGCGTGCTCAACGGGGATCCCACCGTCCGGACGCGCCCCGAGACGCGCGAGCGGGTGCTTCAAGCGGCGCGCGATCTCGACTACAGCGCCAACTACGCCGGCAGGGCGCTCCGCCTGGCGCGTTCCAAGGCACTGGCGCTCGTGGTCCCCAACCCGTCCAACCCGCTGTTCGCCGACCTGCTCGCCGGTGCGTCCGACGCATCCGGGGAGTGCGACTACACGTTGCTCGTCGGTCACTCCCAGCACTTCACGGAGGGAAGTGATGTGATCCGCCGCCTCGTCCGCGAAGGTCGCGTCGACGGCTTCGTCCTCCAGCGCACCGACGACCTGACCGACCAGGCGCTCGAGAACCTCGTCGCCAACGACGCCCGGATCGTGCTGGTGGCCTCGCGCACGCCCCGCCGGCGCGGCTCGGTGATCCTCGACGACGTGGCCGGGGCCCGGCTGGCCACCGAGCACCTCCTCAGCCTCGGGCACCGCCGCGTCGGTCTGATCGGGGGTGTCGAGGCGAGCGACATCGCCCGCCGGCGCGAGCAGGGCTACGTCGTCGCGCTGCGCGACGCCGGGCTGCGCCGCCGGGAGACGTGGGTGCGGCGGCTCGGCTACGCGCCCGAAGTCGCCGCCGAGGCGGCCACGAGCATCATGTCGGAACCGTCAGGGCCCACGGCGCTGGTCGTCGCCAACGTCAACGGGGCGATCGGGGCTCTGACCGCCCTGCGCCAGACCGGCGTCGAGGTGCCGGGGGACGTGTCGGTTGTCGCCATCCACGACCAGTGGATGGCGGCGCACACCTGGCCGCCGCTGACGACGGTGAAGATGGCGTTCTACGACGTCGGGTACCGGGCTGTGCGCTTGCTCATCGACCAACTCGCCGGCGCACCCGCCGACGACATCGTGGTCGGCGACCCGCCACCACGCCTGGTCCTCCGGGCCTCGACGGCGCCACCACCCTGAGCTCCGAGCGCCGACCGGTGCTCGGCGGCGTATCTTCGGCGGGTGCGAGTCACCTTCGTTCGCCATCACGTCGAGGACGAACCCGGCCTGCTCGGCGAGGCCTTCGAGGCCCGGAACTTCGAGGTCACCGTCCACGAGGGTGCGCAGCCGGACCGCCTCCCGGACCCTGCCGGCCTCGACGCAGCTGTCGTCCTCGGGGCGGTCT
>JAJZJY010000676.1 GCA_021809885.1 Actinomycetes bacterium | reverse complement strand
CAAGGTCCGCGGCTCCTCGCGCCTGGTGCTCGTCGGCTCGGGCGATGTCGCCCACGACGCCGCCTACGAGGATCTGCTGGGCTCCGGACGGGCGGCGCTGCCTCCCGAGCCCGATGAGGACAGCCCAGCGGTGCTCATGTACACCGGCGGGACGACCGGCCTCCCCAAGGGGGTGGTGATCGCCCAGCGTGCCCTCGCACTCGACCTGTACAAGGTCGCCACTCGCTGGGCAATGGATGAGCGCTACGTGTACCTGCACCAGACACCGATGTTCCACGCGGCCTCGCTCGGCGGCATCCTGGCGGTGCCCGCAGTGGGCGGGACCACGACGTCTGTGCCTTTGTTCGACCCGGAGCGCGTGGTGGAGGTGATCGAGAAGGACCGGGTAACCATGACCGTGATGGTCCCGACCATGATCGCAATGATGCTCGACCATCCGAGCTTCGACCCTTCTCGTGTGGCCTCGCTCGCGATTCTCACCTATGGTGCGTCGCCGATGCCCACGGCCCTGCTGGAGCGCCTGATGCGGGCGCTCCCCGACGTCGACCTCTACCAGGGCTACGGCATGACCGAGAACTGCGGGCTTCTCACCGCGCTCGGCCCCGAGGAACACCGCCGCGGCGGCGACGTCCTGCGATCGGCCGGGAGGCCGCTGCCGGGCTCGGTAGTTTCCATACAGGACGAGCAAGGGCGGCCACTTCCTCCCGGCGAGACGGGCGAGGTGTGCGCCAGGGCGGGCAACTACATGCGCGAGTACTGGAACCGTCCCGGCGAGACCGAGGTGGCGTTCCGGGGAGGCTGGTACCACACCGGCGACGTTGGCTACGTGGACGCCGACGGCTACGTGTACCTGGTCGACCGGGTCAAGGACATGATCGTGACCGGCGGCGAGAACGTCTACTCCGCCGAGGTGGAGAACGCCGTCGCCAGCCATCCTGCCGTCGCGCAGGTGGCCGTCATCGGCATCCCCTCGGAGCGCTGGGGCGAGGAGGTGCTCGCCATCGTTGTCGCAAAGCCCGGCGTCTCTGTCACCGAGGACGAGGTCAAGGCATGGGCCCGCGAACGCATCGCCGGCTACAAGGTACCGAAGAGGGTCGAGCTTCGCGCCGAGCCGTTACCCCTGTCGGGAGCGATGAAGGTACTGAAGCGCGAGCTGCGCGCGCCGTACTGGGAGGGCAAGGAGCGGGCGGTCCAGTAGGGTCGGTCACAGCCTGGCGGCATGGGCGGGCCCGTCGAGCACGTCGGCAAAGTCTTCGAGGTCGGGGTCCAGCTCCCGAGGGGCAGCCAGGCCGAAGTCCATCGTGTCGTAGTAGCTCCGGACCGTGATGTTGAGTCCGACTTCCGTCGGTGATGGTGGAGACGGGGTAGTAGCTGACCATCCGGGCGCGCTTGAGGCTCAGGGGGTGGCACGGGCCAGGCACGTTGGAGACCACCGCGTTGACCGGGGGTGAGGCGGCCGGCGACGCGCGCAGCCTGTACGACGAGTGCCGGCGACGCGAAGTCCGCGTACTCGACGAGGGACGCCGATCGGTGCCGATACCCCCGTCCATGGGTCGTGACCTACGCTTTGGCGCCGGCCTGCTGACGCGACGAGCATCCGGCGATGACCCTCTCGTTCCTCTACCGGTTCGCCGGCTGCGTCCGATACGACCCCTCCCGTCCGTAACGACGTGGACCCCGCCACGTTACGAAGAACTGATCGCCTGGACGGCCACGTCTCCGAGTACCGGGTGGTCGCCTGAACTGGCCGGATCGGTTGTCGGCACCCATAGCTCTGACCGGGCAGCGAACCAGGAGACCAGTGGACCGTGAGGCCAGACGGCAGCCGCAACAGCGGCACGAGACCCGGCCGGGCGACCGTCCCGTGGCGACCCGGGCAGCCAAGACCGTCCGCGCCACCCCGAAGCGGCGACGTCCTTTTCACTCTTTCGTCGAGGAACGGTGTGTTCCCGAGTCCCGGTGAGGTCGTTCACGTCCGCTTGTCGATTGCAGCTGCGCTATACGCGCTACTCCAACTGCCCGCGGCGGTTCAGGAAGGCGTCGAGCCTCTCTCTGACCGTGTCCCGGGTAAAGGGGGCCGCGACCAACTCGGGCTCGGACATGATCATATCGCCGAATTGCACGGCAGCAGCAGCGTTGGCGATCTGTTTGGCCACGCGCAAAGCAGGCCAATCGCGCTGACGCAGCGTGGCGATCATTACCTCGATCGTCGGCCGAACTTCCTCCTTGGGGGCGATCCGCTCCACTGCTCCGGCGGCGAGGCATCTTTCCGCGCTCCAGTCCGCGGCGAAGAGGATCATCTCCTTGGCCCGGCTTAGGCCGATGGCCTTGACCAGCCTGGGCGTCGAACCGTAAGCAAGGAACATGCCAAGGTTGGTCTCGGGCAGCCTCACTACGGCATCCTCAGCCATGACGCGGAAGTCACAGGTCATGGCGATGGCCATTCCGGCGCCATAGGCTGACCCGCGCAGTGCGGCGAAGGAGATTTGGTCGATGCTGGACATCTTGGCCATCATGTCCTGGGCCAGCCGCTGGTTGGCGCGCACCTTGGCACCGGTGCTGGCCCGATCGGAGAGGAATTCCCGGATCTCCCCGAGATGGGCTCCGGCGGAGAAGACCGGCCCATCGTGATCGAGGATCAAGAAGTGGAGGTCGTCCCGTTCTCGAAGCCACTCCGCCAGCGACACCAGATCGGCGAGCAGCCCCCCGGCAACCGCATTCAGCCGTTCGGGGTGGCATAGTGTTGCCACCGCGGTGTCGTCGCCCACCTCGATCCGTAGTGTCTCCAGTTCGAGCATGTTCATGCCTCGTACCTCCGTTCGAACATCGGTGTCTTGGTCACCGAGCGTTCGAACACACCATTCTCGACCCACTCGATCTGCGGGGTCATGTGCACTCGGTCATGCAGTGCCCGCCTGATCCGGGCCCCCAGGTTCTCAAGGTTACCATCGCGCTCCTCTGGTCCGCGTTCGATACGGACCACCAGTGGTGGCTCGACACGCGGTGGCGGCTCGGTTAGGACGATCCGCATCTGTCCGGTCACCTCGGGGATGAACTCGTTGATAACCGCGCGGATGGCAGCGGGGTACACGTTGGTGCCCTTGACAATGAGCATGTCGTCGGAGCGCCCCACCACGCGCAGCCGCGCTCCCGTGAAGCCGCACGACGGGCACTCGCCGCGCATCACCCTGACAATGTCTCCTGAGCCGAAGCGGAGCAACGGCACCGCCTTGCGCTTGAGCGAGGTGTAGATTGCCTCGCCCTCGGCGCCGTCCACGGGATCGATGTGTGCGCCGGTGATCGGATCGACAAGATCCAGGGGATAAAGGTCATGGTCGGGAGTGACGGCGTGCATCC
>JAJZJY010000675.1 GCA_021809885.1 Actinomycetes bacterium | reverse complement strand
AACCGTCTGCGGGGCGAAGCCCTCCGCCCGCAGCCCCTTCTCCAGGCTGGCGGCGAGCGGCCGCTCGTCCTCCACGATGAGCACCCGCGAGCGCCCGCCGCCTCCGGGGTCCCGCAGGTCCGCCACCATCGGCTCGACCGTGCCACATGCCACGAGCCGTCACAAGCCAATGCCTCAGATGTCGGGACCGGGATCGGGTCCTCCGGCCAGGAGCTCGGAGAGCAGCGCCTTGACCCGGCCGTCGATCTCGTCGACGATGGCGCGCACCTCGTCGACGGGTAGGCCGGCCGGGTCCCGGAGGTCCCAGTCGAGGTAGCGCTTGCCGGGGTAGTAGGGGCAGGCGTCCCCGCAGCCCATCGTGACCACGACGTCGGCGGCGCTGGCGTCGGCGCCGGTGAGCTGCTTGGGGAGCTCGCCCGAGGTGTCCAAGCCGCGCTCGCCGAGCACGGCGACGACGGCGGGGTTGAGCTCGTCGGCGGGCTCCGAACCGGCGGAGCGGACGTCGACCCGGCCGGCGGCGTAGTGGTCGAGGAGCAGCTTGGCGGCGAGGCTACGGCCGGCGTTGTGGGTGCAGAGGAACAGCACAGCGGGCCGATTCGCGATCATGGTGCCGCCGGCTGCGGGGCGTCGGGGTGTCCCACCGGGTAGAAGTGGCGGCGCGCCCACAACGACACGTACACGAGTGAGACCAGCACGGGGACTTCGATGAGGGGGCCGACGACGCCGGCGAGGGCTTCGCCGCTGGTGACACCAAAGACGCCGATGCACACGGCGATGGCCAGCTCGAAGTTGTTGCCCGCCGCCGTGAACGCCAGGGTGGCGGTCCGCTCGTAGCCGAGGCGGAGGCGCCGGCCGAGCAGGAACGCCCCGGACCACATGACGGCGAAGTATGCGAGGAGGGGTAGAGCGATGCGGGCCACCTCGCCGGGGCGGGTGGTGATGGTGTGGCCCTGGAGGGCGAAGAGGATCACGATCGTGTACAGCAGCCCGTAGAGGGCGAACGGCCCGAGGCGGGGCAGGAGGACCTGCTCGTACCAGACGCGCCCCTTGGTGCGCTCACCGATGGTGCGGGTCAGGAACCCGGCGACCAGCGGCACGCCGAGGAAGATGGCCACCGTCTCGGCGATCCGTCCGATCGAGATGTGGAGCCCGACGGTGGACAGGCCCAGCCACCCGGGCAGGGCCTCCAGGTAGAACCAGCCCAGCACCGCGAACATCAGGATCTGAAACAACGAGTTGAGAGCGACCAGCACGGCGGCGGCCTCCCGGTCGCCGCACGACAGGTCGTTCCAGATGAGGACCATGGCGATGCAGCGGGCCAGCCCGACGATGATCAGCCCGGTCCGGTAGGCGGGGAGGTCGGGCAGCAGCAGCCACGCCAGGGCGAACATCACCGCCGGGCCGACCACCCAGTTGAGCACCAGCGAGGACACGAGCATCCGCCGGTCCCGGGTGACCGAGCCGACCTGGCCGTAGCGGACCTTGGCCAGTACGGGGTACATCATCACCAGCAGCCCGACGAAGATCGGCAGCGACGTCCCCGAGGTCACCTGGACCGAGTCCAGGGTCCGGTTCAGGCCGGGGATACCCCTGCCCAAGCCGAGACCGACGCCCATCGCCGCGAGGATCCACACCGGCAGGAACCGATCGACCACCGACAGCCGGCCGATCACCCGCCCGTCTGCCTGCCTGCCCGCCTGCCCGCTGGATCCGTCTGGCGCGTCGTTCGATCCCCGCTCCCGGCCATGCCCAGCACTCAGCAGCACGAGCTGCCCATTTCCACGCCCGCAGCCGGTTGGGTACTCGGGGCAGCCGTACGGCTCCCCTGATGCAGCGGAGCGCAGCTGCAGACGGCGGACATTTCGGCGTCCTCGATCAGCGCCAGCTGGACACGGGACATCGCGAACCACCTCCTGTATCATCGACCATCGTAGATGTGTTGATGATGGTCGATGCAATCACACTTGTCAATGGGAGGACTGTGACCGCCGAGCATGCCGCCGTCGTCGGGCGCACCAATGCCGCCGTTTGCTGCCCGTCCGTCCTCGCCGCCCCCCTCGACGCCCGCTCCGCCGGGCAGCTCGCCCGAGGCTTCGGGGCTCTCGGCGACCCCGTCCGGCTCCGGCTCCTCTCCATGCTCGCCGCCGCCCCCGCCGGCGAGATCTGCGTCTGCGAGTTCGTCGCCCCCATCGGCAAGAGCCAAGGGACCGTCTCGCACCACCTGAGGATCCTCTCCGAGGCCGGCCTCGTCCACGGCGACCGGCGCGGCAAGTGGGTCTGGTACTCCCTCGACCACGCCCGCCTCGCCCAACTCCGCTCCGCCCTCGACACCCAGCCCTGAGGCCCTTCGGACCGCTCCCGTCGCCATCGGCATCCGTGCCCTCAGGTCGGGAACCGCCGCTGCAACCAGTCCCCCGCCCCGCCCGTAACGAGCGTAGGGCCCTCCATTCCCTCGTCGGTCCGCCGGCGCCGATCGTGAAGCCCCATCCATCCCGACATGAAGGGCTCTGTTCCAGCGATGGTCGCCAGCGGTGTCACAGGAGCAGAGCGCCAGGCACGGCGACCAGTTGGGGGCCGGGATCGCACGGTACCCCCGACCCGATGGGCGCTGGCGGCGAGGAGCGGCACGACGGCCGTGGCCGGCCTGGCCGCCAAGCCGGTCATCGACATCGCGGCTGGGATCGACGACCCCGACGACGAGGTCGCCTACCTCCCCGATCTGGTGGCCGCCGGCTGGGACCTACGGGTTCGGGAGCCCGGTCACCGCTGCCTGCGAGCCGAGCCTCCCGTCCGGGCCCGCTACGCCGCCTTGAAGCGGTCGCTCTCCGGTCGGCAATGGCCGGACATGAACCTGAACGCCGACGCCAAGGGCAACCCTGATACGCGAGCTGCTCGGGGAAACCCCGGCGTGAGTCGACTGCCCGTCCGTACCGGCCCGGCGGCGCTCACCTGCAGCCCTCAGGTCATGCCGGTTCAGACCGCACCAACCCGCACGCTCTGAATGTCCGAATGAGCCTTCTGGGCGCCGGCCACCGCGAGACGCTCCAAACGGCGGCCGATCTGCTCGGCGTGGCCATGGATCAGCTCCGGGAGTGGAACATGAGCCGCTGGTACGCAGACGGGACCCCTGCCTGCCCCCGGCACTTACGGGGTCTCGGACGCTTGGCCCCACATCACCAGTATCGAGACGCCGGCTTCGATCCGCGCCTGGGCTCGGACGTTGCTCTCCATCACGCCGTGCGGGTCCGGCCCCGAACCGGGCGCCCACGGTCCAGAGCCCCCCGGCCGGTGGGCCCGCGGGGCAAGTCGCGAGCACACCCCCGATGCCCTTGGCCGGGGGCCTTCGTGGACCGGCCGCCGGC
>JAJZJY010000674.1 GCA_021809885.1 Actinomycetes bacterium | reverse complement strand
GCCGCCGGCGAGGGCTAGCACCGGGAGCTCCGGTCCTGCAGTGCGCCGGCGCCGGCATTCGCCATGGGCCCCGTTGTCCGAGACTTTCGCCCAACAGGACCATTTGCACCTCGCGTTCCCTCCATCGACACCACGGGGAGCGGCGGGAAGTGGTCAATCACTGCGAACTTTGGAAGGTTGTTGTCGCTGGACGACAACAACCTTCCAAACTTCCATCAGGCGGGCAGCTTGGCGACCACTCTCGGTGGGCAAGCTCGCAGTGCAGCGTCTATATCCGACCGCAGTAGCTGCGGGTAGCGGGTGACCGTCACCCAGTCGGACTCGACGACGCTGTAGCCGGCGGCGCGCAGCGCGTTGCGCCGGCGGCTGTCGGCCGCCTTCGCCTCTGGGGACCAGTGGAAGGAGTAGCCGTCTACCTCGAGCACGACGACGGCGGAGAGCTGGAAGTCCACTCGCGCTCGGCCGCCGAGAACTTCGACCTGGGTCGCGAGTGGCTGGATGTCCCAGCTGCGAAGCAGCCGCATCGTCATGCTCTCGAGCACGCTCGGTGCTGGCGGGTGGACGAACCCGCGGGCGTCGAGCGCTCTGCGCAGCTGCGGGACTCCCGTGCGACCGCGGGAGGCCCACTGTTCGACGGCATCCTGCAGCTCCGTGGCGCGGAACACCCGGCGTACCAGACCGACGTCGACGGCGCGGTGCAACTCCGCCTCCGGCAGGACGCTCGCGAGGTCGATAACGGTGCGGATCGGAGCAGTAACAGGGATCTCCTGGCGCCTCTGCCGTGAGCTCGGGACGTACTTGGAGCGGTGAAGATCCACGCCGGCCAGGCTGCGTCGAAGGGCCAACGGTACCGTCAGCGCCGGCCGTGCCGGGGCGTAGGGGAGCACGCCCCAGAGCCAGCCGGCGGAGCGGTGCGACGCCCGTGCCGATGTTCCTGCAGCCACGCATGCCGCCAGGGTCGCCCCCTGCGCCGACAGCGGAGCCTCGGCAGGGGCGTACACGCCGCGGTGAACGGCCCGCCAGCGTCCCGTGCGGAGTCGGTACTGCACGCCGGCGGGGGTCAGCCCCAGGGTGAGGGCCTCGTCCAATGTGATGACCCCATGGTTCCGAGCCAGGTGGGCATCGAGTGCCCGCTCGAGAGGTGCTGTGGTCATGGCCGATCTTCGCGCTGCCTCTGTGACTGCCTGGCTGCCGCCCCGTCACGCTCCCTGCTCCCTGCTCCCTGCTCCCTGCTCCCTGACGCTCTGCGGTCGTCCCTCGGATGCCGGGGGGCTACGGTTGGTCGGGCACGCGGAGCCGGTAGCCCATGCCTGGCTCGGTGATGAAATACCGGGGACGGGCGGGATCTGGTTCCAGCTTCCTGCGGATCCGACCCACGTAGACCCTCAGGTACTCGAGCTCGTCCTCGTACTGTGGCCCCCAGACCTCCTGGAGCATCTGGCGGTGGGGTACGAGCCTGCCCACGTGGCGCGAGAGGATCTCCACCATGTTCCATTCTGTCGGCGTCAGGCGCACCGGCCTGCCGTCGCGGTCGGTCACCTGTTTGCTCGCCCGGTCGACGGTGAAGTCGTCGGTGACGATCGTCGCGCTACCCCCTGCAGACGCGTCGCGCCGCAGTGCGGTACGCACCCTCGCCAGCAGTTCCTCCATGCCGAAGGGCTTGGTGACGTAGTCGTCCGCCCCGTCGTCGAGGGCCTCGACCTTGGTGTGCTCCTGGCTGCGGGCAGACAACACGATGACGGGGGCCGTCGTCCAGGCTCGCAGCCCGCGCAGTACGTCGAGGCCGTCAAGGTCGGGGAGGCCGAGGTCGAGCAGCACGACATCGGGGTGCTCGCGCGCTGCCGCTTCCAGACCGCTCCTGCCGGAGGCGGCCCAGCCCACCTCGTAGCCCCGGGCCCGGAGGCTGATGCTGAGGGCACGTGCGAACGGCGCCTCGTCGTCGATCACGAGTATCCGGCTCACACGTCCCACCTCGCCTGGACAGCCGGCAGGTCGCCGGCGAGCCGCCGGGTGGCCGCCGCACCAGCGGTTCGCTCGGACTCCCTCAACCGGACGGCCATCGTCACGCCGCCTCCCGGGGTGTCCTCCAGGAGGAGCTCGCCCCCCATCGCCTCCACGAAGCCCTTCGCCACCGCCAAGCCGAGTCCCACCCCAGCCCCCCCGCCCTGGTCGCCGAGGCGCTGGAACGGGAGGAAGACGCGTTCGCGCTCCCAGGGCGGGATGCCTGGTCCGCGGTCGGCGATCCGCAGCTCGATCCAGCCGTCCGGTTGCCGTCCGGCGAGGATCCTGACCGGCCGGCCCTCCTCGGACACCGCCAGGGCGTTGTCGAGGAGGTTGGCGACGGCCCTCTCTAGCAGCGGCGGGTCGGCGCTCACCGCCGGCACGGTCTCGGGAACATCGAGCTCGACGCGCCGGTCCGCCCGGGGGATGGACCGCAACGCGGCGGAGACCACCTCATCGAGGCCCACTGGACCGAGGCGTACGACGAGCCCGCCGGACCGGATGCGGCTCATGTCGAGGAGGTTGGCGACGAGCTCGGTCAGGCGATCGACTTCGGCGTCGATGGTCTCGAGCAGGTCCCGGACGGCCGCCGGCTCCCACACCACGTCGTCGGAGAGGAGGCTGGTCGCTGCCGCCTTGATCGAGGCGAGCGGCGTCCGTAGGTCGTGGCTCACGGCGGCGAGCAGCGCGGTGCGGACCTCGTTGGCCTTCGCGTGAGCTGCCGCCTCGCCGGCCCGCACCCGCAACTGGCGGTTGGCGACGGCGACGGCGATCTGGTTGACGAAGATCCGGAGCGTCTCGGCGTCCTCGCTGCGCAGCCTCGGAGAGCGAAGAGCAAGTGCTCGTTCGGCGTCGATCGGCAGGCTGACCGTCGCGTCCTCTGGGGACGACGGTGGGTGGGGGCCGGCGAGCACCTCTCGTTCCCACCCGGCGTCACTGGCTCGCAGGACCGCTACACCGGTCACGAGGAAGGTCCTGTAGATCTCTTCCACCAGCGCCGGCACGGGGTCCGGTTCGTCGAGCAGGGCGCTCGCTGCGCGCGCCAGGGCGGCCGCCTGGGCGCGTGTGCGGCGCGCTTCGTTGGCCCGCCTCGCCGCGAGGTCCACGAAGGCACTGATCACCGCCGCCACCACCAAGAACACGGCCAGGGCGACGATGTCCCGGGGGTCGGCGATGGTGAAGGTGTGTATGGGAGGGCTGAAGTACCAGTTGAGCAGCAGGAATCCTGCGACCCCGGCCAGCAGCCCGGGTGCGACGCCACCGACGGCGGCGGCAGCGACCACCGGCAGCAGGTAGATCAGCGAGATGGTGCCGAGCGCCAGGTCACCACGTGTCGAGGCAAGCACCACCGTGATCAACGG
>JAJZJY010000673.1 GCA_021809885.1 Actinomycetes bacterium | reverse complement strand
CCGGTGAACGCCAGGTAGCCTGCGAAGCCCAGGGTCAGCTCCGACGACGTCGGCACGCAGCAGGACTGCATCACCGAGAGGAGGAAGATCGCCAGGTAGCCGGACGACGCGACCAGGGAGGTCGTGTTGATCAGGGCGAGCACCCCCTCCACGGTAGCGGTGGGCGTCGGCGGGGTCGCCGCTCCTGACCGAAGCTTTACCGGCTTGACGTCGGCTACACGCGGATGCCGAGCTCGTGGAGGCGGCGGCGCATGTCCGACTCGTCGCGCTCGAAGACCCGAGCCAGGGCCCTCACGTCCTCGTTGCGTATGGTGATGACGCGCCCGTTGAAGTCGCCGCGCTGGATCTGGATCATGCCGATGTAGCGCCGCACCACGTCGCGCTCGGGCGCCTCCAAGCTGTCGAGGTGGCCGAGGTCGATGCGCACCGGACCGGTGTCGCCGGCTCCGGCGGCACCGCCATGCAAGTCGACCGCCGCCGGCCCGGCGTCCGGCCCGCGGGGCAGCAGCTGGTCCACGGGGACGGAGTAGAGGCCGGCGAGGCGCTGGAGGCGCAGGACCGATATGACCCGCTCGCCACGCTCGTAGGCGCCGAGCACGGACGCCTTGAACTCGCGCTCCGACACGTCCTCGACGGCCTGGAGCGAGAGACCCTGCTGGCGGCGGATGTCCCGCAGCCGGCTACCGACCTCCCTGGCGTAGGCCGGGGAGACTTCCTCCTCGTCCATGAAGTGCCTCCATAAGGCGTCCTGCCTCCACGAGGGCTCGGGTCGAGCCGCTCCGGCGTGGTCACTCAGCGTAGCGGGACGGGGGCGTGACGGCAAAGAAGAACGCGCAGTGTGGTCGAAATGGTGTCTTGGTCCCGGTCTCTGCTTCCCGGATTGCGTGTTGGGGCCGCTGGCGATGTCAGAGCTCGGAGCGTCTCTGCAGGGCCACGACGTGGTGGCCGGCGAGGCTCAGGACCTGGCGGGCCCGGTAGGTGGGCCCGGGGCCGGGGAGCGGGCGGTCGGCGGCAGTGTCGAGGACCACTGTCCACGCCCGTCCCCATCGTGGAGCGGGCAGTGTGAAGCCGAGCGGCTGGTCCCAGGCGTTGAACAGCAGGTAGAACGAGTCGTCGGCGACGGGCCGGCCGAGGTCGTCGGGGTCGGGGATTGCCTGGCCGTTCAAGAAGACGCCCAGGCTCTTGGCGTAGCCGACACGCCAGTCCTTGTCGGTCATCTCCCCGCCGTCGGGGCGGAACCACCCGATGTCGGGCAGCTGCCCCCGCCCGCCCGATCCCCGCACCGGGCGGCCCTGGAAGAACCGCCGGCGCCGGAAGACGGGATGGGCCCTCCGGAGGGCCACGACCGCTCCGGTCCAGGCGAGCAGGTCGTCGTCGACAGCGTCCCAGTCGTACCAGGAGATGTCGTTGTCCTGGCAGTAGGCGTTGTTGTTCCCCTGCTGGGTGCGGCCGAGCTCGTCGCCGCCGAGGAGCATGGGGACACCCTGGGAGACGAACAGGGTGGTGAGGAAGTTGCGCACCTGCCGTCGGCGGAGGCCGGCCACGTCGGCGTCGTCGGTGGCGCCCTCAGCGCCGCAGTTCCACGAGCGGTTGTCGTCGGTGCCGTCGCGGCCATCCTCGCCGTTGGCCACGTTGTGCTTGTCGTTGTAGGAGACGAGGTCGCGCAGGGTGAAGCCGTCGTGGCAGGTGACGAAGTTGATGCTGGCGAAGGGCCGCCGGCCCGTCGCCTCGTAGAGGTCAGAGCTGCCGGTGAGCCGCTCTGCCAGCTCCCCGATCGGGGCACCGGCCTGGCGCCAGTAGTCGCGGACGGAGTCGCGGTACTTGCCGTTCCACTCGGACCAGAGTGGCGGGAAGTTGCCGACCTGGTAGCCGCCGTCTCCCACGTCCCACGGCTCGGCGATGAGCTTCACCTGGTTGATGACAGGGTCCTGTTGGATGAGGTCGAAGAACGCCGACAGCCGGTCCACCTCGTGGAACTGGCGGGCCAGGGTGGCCGCGAGGTCGAAGCGGAACCCGTCGACGTGCATGTCCTGCACCCAGTAGCGCAGCGAGTCCATGAGCAGCTGCAGGACGTGCGGGTTGCGCATGTTGAGGCTGTTGCCGGTCCCAGTGGTGTCGTGGTACAGGCGGGGGCAGCCGTCGACGAGGCGGTAGTAGCTCGGGTTGTCGATCCCGCGCATCGACAGGCTCGGGCCGAGGTGGTTGCCCTCCCCCGTGTGGTTGTAGACGACGTCGAGGATCACCTCGATCCCCGCAGCGTGCAGGGCGCGGACCATCGCCTTGAGCTCGTTGACCACCCGGTGCCCGGGGCGGGAGGCGTATCCGTTGTGGGGGGCGAGGTAGGCGATCGAGTTGTACCCCCAGTAGTTCCGCAGGCCGAGGGAGACGAGCCGGTCGTCGTGCACGAACTGGTGGACGGGCATGAGCTCCACCGCCGTCACCCCGAGGCGCTGGAAGTGCTCGATGAGGGCTGGATGGGCCACGCCGGCGTAGGTGCCCCGCTGCTCGGCTGGAACGTCGGGGTGGCGCCAGGTCAGGCCCTTCACGTGCGTCTCGTAGATGACGGTGTCGGCCCAGCGGGTGCGCGGCGGCCGGTCCTCGCCCCAGTCGAACGCCGGGTCGACGACGATGCCCTTGGGCATGGCAGGCGCCGAGTCGCTCTCGTCGGCGACCAGGTCGTCGCCGCCGAGGGCGTAGGGGAACACCGGCTGGCCCCAGCGCACCTCGCCGTCGACCGCCTTGGCGTAGGGGTCGAGCAGCAGCTTGGCGGGGTTGCAGCGCAGCCCGTCGTCGGGGCGGTACGGCCCGTGGACCCGGTAGCCGTACCGGGTGCCGGGCTCGACTCCCTCCAGGTAGCCGTGCCAGCAGTAGGCGTCGATCTCCGGGAGGCGGTAGCGGTCCTCGTCCCCCCGCTCGTCGAAGAGGCACAGCTCGACGGCTTCGGCGACTTGCGAGTAGATGCAGAAGTTGGTCCCCAGCCCGTCCCAGACGGCCCCGAGGGGAAAGGCCTCGCCGGGCGAGATGCGATATGGCATGGGGGGGAAAGCTACTCACCGTGTCGCCGGCAGTTGGCAGCCGGGCGCTTCAACTCCACCAGAGCGAGGTCGCGATCATGGCGTACAGGCCCACCAGCGCAACCCCCTCGATCCAGGTGTACTCCCCGTCGTAGGTCACGACGGTCACGGCCGCCGTCGCGAGGGCCAGGGCCACCAGCAGCAGGGTGGGGAACACGAGGGTCAGCTGCCGTGGGCCGACGACGTTGCTGACGAGGACGAGCGCGGGTGTGAGGAGCAGGGCGATCTGCAGCGGGCTCGCCAGCGTCGCCGACACGGCGTAGGCCGGCTTGCCCCGGAGGGCGAAGCGGACCCCGACGGC
>JAJZJY010000672.1 GCA_021809885.1 Actinomycetes bacterium | reverse complement strand
CGATAGTGCAAGCCGACCGGATCCAGTGGTTCCTGCCGCCCGGCTCGGACGGCCGTGGCCCGAGCTGGCGGGTCCAGGTTGCGTCGCTGGCGACGGCTTCCTCGGCGAGGGCACGGGCGCGCTGCTGCATCGCCTGGTCGCGTTCGGCGAGGGCGCGGGCCATGTCGGGGTCGGTGATGCCGAGCGCCCGAGGGAAGAGGCCGGCGATGAGGTTGTCGGATGTCCGGCGCCGGCTGCCGGCCGATGCTGTCCATCGGTCGACCCGGCCGTGGAGCACCGAGGCGACGTCGTCTGATCCGGCGAAGGAGCGGGTCTGCACCAGCTTTGGCGCGGTCGTGTCGACGTCGAGGCCGCGGGCTTCGGCGTCGCGGAAGGCGGCGAGGAGCGGGCCGTGGGCGTCGCTTCGGCGGAGATCGTCGAGTTGGTCGGGGTTGAGGCCGCTGCGGTCGAGGAGCGCTTCCCACCGGTCGGCTTGGGCGGCGGCGGCGAGGGTCTGGTACTCCGCGTGGAGTGTGACCCAGCTGCCGGCGTCGTGGGCGGCCCGGTCGATGGCTTCATGGGCGGACACCTCGGCGCCTTCGTTGGCCAACACGGCGGCGAGGACTTCGCGCACGTCTTGCGGCTCGAGGGCCCCGTCGTGGCCGGTGGCGGGATCAGGGTCGTAGCAGGTGTCGACGTAGAGCCGGTTGGACTCGCGTCCCCGGGTGGCGGAGACGTAGAGCACCTCACGGGTCGTGGTGGCCGTGACGACGGCGTGGGCGGTGTCGACGGTGCGGCCTTGGGCTCGATGGGCGGTCGAGGCGTAGGCGAGCTCCACCTGGTGGGCGGTGTAGTCGGCCGGCAGGACGACCTCGCCGTGTCCCCCGCCGAGGCGGCGGACGGCCATGCTGCCGTCGGCGTTGGTGGCGGTCACCGTCCAGCGGTCCCCGTTTTTGACCCAGCGGCTGCCGGTGGCGAGCAGCCGATTGTTCTGCCGGGTGACGACCTCGTCACCGACGCCGGCGGTCTGCCCTCCGCTGAGCGTGGCGCCGGTCTCGGTGACCGCCCCGGCGGCGACGCGCTCAGCTCGGGCGCGATGGTTGAGCTCGGCGGCGGTGGCGCTGTCGGGGGCGATCATGAGGCTGGAGCGTCCGGCGGTGATGTCGGCCTTCCACGCGGTGTAGAGGGCGTCGAGCATCTCGGCTCGCGCTCCGCCGAGCACCCGGCCGTGGGCCTGGTAGGCGTCGACGGCGCTGGGCCGCCCGAGGCGCAGCTCGACGCTGGCGGCCTTCTCCCAGACGGTGTGGAAGCGGCGGACGTCGCTCAGCTGCGGGGCCAGGTCACCCCGGTCCCGGGCGAGCAAGCCGAACGCTCCGCCGGCGTCGACGGCGGAGAGCTGCGCCCAGTCACCGACCAAGACGACCTTCGCGCCGGCGGCGCCGGCAGCTGATGTCAGCTCGTCGAGGGCGAAGGTGCCCGCCAGTGACGCCTCGTCGACGATCACGAGTTGGCCGGCCCGCAAGCTGCGGGCCGCGATGGCTTCGTCGAGCGCGGCGACCTGCGTCCTGACCCCGGCGGTGGCCGGCTGCAGGCCGACACGTGTGTGGAGGCGCCGGGCAAGGCGCTCCCGGCGTTCGACCAGCTCCGGGAGCCGGCGCCACTCGGTGAGCCACTTGGCGGTGTTCTCCGCCGGGATCCCCAGCTCGGTGCCGAGGACCTCGGCGGCGGCAGCGGAGGGGGCGAGACCGATCACCGACCCCGGGCCGTGTGCGGCTTCCCACACGGCTCGCAGCCCCGCCATGGTGGTCGACTTGCCGGTGCCGGCCGGCCCGACGAGCAAGTCGAGGTGACGTCCGGAGGTGGCGAGCTTCTCCACCGCGAGGGCCTGGTCGACCGACAGCGGGTGGTCTCTGCCGGGCAGGTCGGCCTCGGCGATGGCGGCCACTGTTGCCACCGGAACGGTCGGGGCGTCGAGACGGCGGCCGGCGTCGAGCAGGCGGGCCTCGGCGTCGAGGAGGGCGCCGGTGGTGTACAGGACCCGGCTGGGCGGCCGCAGCCTGCTGCTGCCATCGGCACGCAGGTAGCGGGCCGGGGTGTGATGTACGCCGGCGGGCGTGACGGTCAGAGAGCGGGCGGCGGCGAGATCGGCGATGCGCTCGGCAACGGTCACTCGTTCGTCGGGGGTGGCGAAGCGAACGCCGTGCAGCACCCGATGGGCGTCGTCCAGCAGGTTGGTGCGGGCGAAGGTGGCGCGCCGCTCCGCCACCGAGGTGAGGGCGACCTCCGCGGCGTCGGCGAGCATCTCCTCGGACAGGTCGCCGGCGCGGAGCAGCGGCAGGTCGTTGCGGTCCTTGAGCCCGCTCACCCACGCCACCTGGTCACCCTCGAGATGCGCGTGGGCGCGTTGTCTCCAACCGTCGGTCATCTCGGCGAGGCTGCGATGCACCTTGTCGGGTCGGGTGGCCCAGCGTGGCGACCTGGCGCAGTCGGATGATCTCCACCCCGGTGGGCTGACGGTGATGGGCGGCGACGAAGGACGCGACGAGCTGCTCTTTGCGGGCCTCGACCGCCTCGGCGCGTTGGGAGAACTCGGCCAGTAGGGCTTCGGGGACCCCGGCGATCTCGTAGCGGGGCCGGTCCGAGTGGCGTCGTGACCTCGGGTCCCATCCGACGCCCAACGCTTCGGTCAGGTAGTCCGACAGGACGCCTTGGTGCATCGAGGACAGGGTGGAGCGGGCCCGGTACAGGCCGCGGCTATCCAGGGTCCGCCACCGGCCGTCGCTGACGCTGCGGGCCCGGTTCCACACGACGACATGGTCGTGCAGTTGAGGGTCGCCCGAGCGGGAGTCCCAGTGGCTGAACGCGGCCGCGACCACTCCGGTGACGTCCTCCTCGACGACCCCGCCGGTCCCGGAACGGGAGTGGACCACTTCTCGTTCGGCGTAGCCGATCACGTACTCGACGGCTCGGCGGTGGCAGTCGTAGATGACCGCCTTGGTCCCCTCGTCGGCGAGCGCCCAGGCCACCGACACCGACTTGGATGGGCTGAAGGTGAGGTCGAACCCGGCGACCGCTGCACCCTTCGGCGCGGCAGCCGGGACCCGGCCGAGCGGCGATCCGGTGACCGGGTCGCAGCAGCAGCCGAGCATGTTGGCCAGGTGCTCCTCGGTCACCACCGACCCCCGCTCTACGCCCTTACCGTCGGCCAGGTCGGCCAGGCCGGAGCCGAGGAACACCCCGGGCGGGGTCCCGGAGCTGGCGTAGTAGCGGGCCAGGCTGTTGGAGCGCTCGGCGGCCCCGTCGCCGGCCGCGACGGACTCCATCAGGTAGCGGAACCCGCCGCCCAAGGCGATCCGTCGCATCGAGATCATCGCCGGTGTGCCTCCTCTGCCGCGGCGTC
>JAJZJY010000671.1 GCA_021809885.1 Actinomycetes bacterium | reverse complement strand
TGTCGATGCCGTCGAAGGTGAAGCGACCCTCGTCGAGCGCCACGATCAGCCCGTAGTCAGCTTCGTCGCCTTTGAATTGGTTCACGACCGCGATGTACAAGGTAGGTGGAGCGTCGGGCGCCGGCGCACGATCGGCGGAGGCGTGGCCCACCGAGGGCCGCTCGAGCCACTCCTGGAGGCATTGGGCGGCGCCCATCGGGCTCGAGTGGTGGGTTTGGAGCCCGCGGATCATCGGGTGAACGGTTCTCCGGTCGCGTGATGTGGCCCCCAGGTGCTCTGCGGCCAGGGCGGGGGTCGGGCTGAGGACCTCTTCTTGGGCGAGCTGTCGTAACTGTGGTGTCTCTCGTACGCGCTTCCGATAAGCCGTGGTCAGCGATCTGAACGCTGGGTTCGTCGCCGCGACTCGCGGTGAATGTCGAGGCAGTCCCGTCGAGATCAGTCGCAGCGGACGGTCAGCGGACGGTTCCTGCGAGGCAGCCTACGGCAGGTAGGGCACCGAGACGCCGTCGCCAACAAGCACCCGGACGAGATGGCGGGCCCGAGTGAGTGCCACCCACCACCTGCAACACTCCTCCCATGCAGCTGCGTCACCATGGGGAAAGCGATTGCGAGCTGGCGTGAGGATCCACACCAGATCGAACGTGAGCCCCTTCACCTGATTGACCGTGCCGAGCACGACGGTCGGGCCTACGGGCTCCGCTGTGTCTCGGCGGCGGATCACGTCGACGTTCCTGAGGAGTTGTGCGGCGACAAGCTGAACGCTCTCGTCCGACGCAGCCACGAGCGTGCGGCCGAGCGGGCGTTCCAGGCTCTACATGTGCTGAAAGCCACCTGACTGTGCGTGGCCACCCGCGGCTCGGTGGTGGCGTCGATCTGGCCCCGTTCGAGCAATTGTGAGTCTGGCTCACGGGGGGGTTCAGAAATGTTACTAGAGCGCAGCACGTGGTCGGGTGCCGGCAGCAGTCGCCCGGGGATGTACGGTTACGAGCGTTCTCGCAGGTCGCGGGCTTGGGCTGCAGCCTGAGGCGTTGTCGTCCTGAGGCGTTGTCGTCTCGAGGCGGGAGGCAGGCAGGTGACCAGGAGCATCGTGCAATCCGGCTCCGTTGCTGCCAGCGCCCCAACTGTGCCAGGCCGAGGTGCGCCGCAGCGTCGGCCACCACGTCGTCGTCGACAACGAGCGCGTGCACATCCTGCACCGTCACGGCGCTGAGGCTTCGGTCGAAGGGCGCGTGACCCGCCACAGCCTCACGCGAAGCTGCCAGCGCGTTGGCTTGCGATCGCATAGAGCAGCTCACGGGCCTGACCACGACGAACGAGGTCGACAGGGCGGCGGTGACCGAAGGTGGGGTTGGCGCTGAGCAACCATCGCCTGGCCGCCTCCGGCTCGTAGAGGCGAAGCAGGTTTGCCATCACGAGCTCCAGCAAGTCCGTCCGCCCGCCCCGCGTTCATGTCGTCTATCCCTTGGCCCCGCCGCGGAGCGGTCTCTACCGCCAGGCGGAAGCAGATCAGCGGCGTCTCGGCTCGACTGCTCCGTTTGTTCCGTAAGTTGAGTTACCATAAGTAGACGTATGGAACTTGTGAAGCCGAGTGTCCTGTTCGACAGGGATGCCGAGTGGGCGGACTTGACGTCGTTCGCGACCGACCCCGCACTGGGGGCGACCCTCGCCATTGTGTACGGCCGCAGGCGCCAGGGGAAGACGCTCCTGCTGGAGCTGCTCGCCGAGCAGACCCAGGGCCTGATGTTCACTGGCCTGGAGCAATCGGCGTCGCAGAACCTCGCCGCCATCAGTAGGGTCTTCGCCGCGCACCAAGGGCTCGGTGTCCCCGTCGCCTTCGCCAGGTGGGAGCAGGCGTTCGACGCTCTGGTGGCGCTCGGGGAACGCCATTTGCCGGCGACGGTCGTGCTCGACGAGCTTCGCTACCCGCCCGCTACCGCGCCGGAGATCCCCTCGATCCTCCAGCGCGCCCTTAGCCCCCGAGGCCGCGCCCGCCAGCGCTCCCGTACCCGTTTCGTGCTGTGCGGGAGTGCCTTCTCCGTCATGGGTCGCCTGCTCAGCGGCTCTGGCGCGCTGCGTGGCCGAGCGGGACGGGAACTTGTGCTCCACCCCTTCACCTACCGGGAGGTGGCGGACTTCTGGGGCATCGACGACCACGACCTGGCGCTTCGGATCGACGCGCTCGTCGGCGGCACGCCCGCCTACAAGGACTTCAGTGAGGGCGACCAGCCGGCGTCGCTCGCCGACCTCGACGCGTGGGTGGTCCGGCGTCTGCTGAACCCGTCCACCGCCTACTTCCGCGAGGGTCGCGTGCTGCTGGCCGAGGAACCCGATGTCACCGATCGCGTCCTCTACTTCTCGGTGCTCTCCGCCATCGCCGACGGCAAGACGAGACGAGGCCAGATCGCCACCACGCTTGGACGGCCGGAGAGCGCGCTCGCCCACCCGCTCACGGTCCTGCAAGAGACACGGCTGATCGAGCGCAACCAGGACGCGCTGCGAGCGAACCGGTCGACGTTCCGCGTCTGCGAACCGATGTTGCGCTTCCACCAGCTCGTCATCGCCCCGAACGAGGGTCGGCTCGTCCGCCGGCAGGGCGCGGACGTCTGGGCCGAGATCAGCGACACGATCTCGTCGCGCATCTATGGCCCCCATTTCGAGGACGTCGCCCGGCAGTGGACGGCGCTCCACGCGAGCAGGGCAACGCTCGGCGGCCGAGCGAGCGACGTCGGGACGACGGCCGTGTCGTGCCGGCTCCACCGATGCCACCATGAGGTGGACGTCGTCGCTGTCGAGCGGGGACCCGGTATCCCCGACCGCCTCCTGGCACTCGGCGAGGCGAAGTGGCGCACCGACGCCGTCGGCACGGGCGAACTGCAGCGGCTGCGTCACATCCGGGGGCTGGTGGCGAATGCCGCAGAACCGGCTCGCCTCATCCTTTTCTCGCGGTCGGGATTCACCACCGAGCTTGCGCAAGAAGCAGGCGGCAGCTCAGACGTCGAGCTTGTCGACCTCGAGCGCCTCTACACGGGCAGATGAGCCGGCTCAGCCCGGTCGCGTCGCTTGGGGCGTGGCCCGGCATCGGTGACGACGGCACTGAAGCCTGGTGGCACGATCTCCCCATGCCAGCTCACCTGCACCCGATCACATCGATCTCCACCGAGGAGACGATCCCATCTGGCGAGGAGACGTTCGCCGGGCGCCTCGCACTGTCCGTCGCGGAGGCTGCCGCCGCGCTCGGGGTGTCGCGTGCCCTGGTGAACCAGGAGTGCGCGACGGGGAGGCTGCACTCGGTCAAGATCGGCCAGCGCCGGCTCATCCCGGTAGCGTCGCTCGAGGCGTGGCTCGGCATCGGTCACGACGACGATGGCGACCCGTCGTGAT
>JAJZJY010000670.1 GCA_021809885.1 Actinomycetes bacterium | reverse complement strand
CGCAGTCCCTCGAGGCTCTCCGCGTCGAGAAGGTGCGCCTCGTCGATCACGACCGTGGTCCTCTTCCCGCGCTCTTCGGCTTCGGCGGCAAGGAGATCCTGGGTCTGCTGGTAATGCCGCATGTTCGGCGGACCGCGTATTCCCCTCAGCTCAGATGGTGCGGTGCCCTGCTGCGCGCGACGCGGCATAGCCAGACCAGTCAGCGGCGAGCTCGGCGGACAGTCTCGCCGCGGTCGTCGGGTGGTAGCCGAGAGCATCGGCGAGCACGGGTGCGGGGACCTCGCCGATGAGCTGGTGCAGCGCCGCCTTCCTCGTCGCGACGGTGACCCCGAGGAGCCTGAGGCGCGATGCCAGCTGGCTCGCGGTGAGGTGCTGGCCCGGGGAGTTGCCCGGGAACAGCCACGGCGACGCGCGGTGAGCGGCGGTGCGAAGGTGCGGGCGGTCGCCGAGGTGCTCACGCACGAGCTCGCCGACCGGCTGAGGAAGGGTGACGGGTGCGCCGCCGAGGCGGAGCTGGACCTCGCCGTTGCGGTCGAGCACGTCGGTGGTGGCGAGAGCGCACACCCGGGTCACCGGTTGGGCGAGGAGCAGCACGAGCAGGCCGGCGACTCGCTCGGCGAGCGCGACGCCCTCGTCGGAGAGCAGGCGGGCGATGATGCGCGACCGCTCTGACGATGAGGGAGGCGGCGGTGCCGAACGGCGCAGCGTCGAGGGCAGCACGAGGCGAGGGCAGCGTCGGTGCTCGATCGCCCAGCGGACGAAGTCGACCGCTGCGAGGGAGTTCGAGGCGGTGGCGAACCAGGCGTCGAGGTCTGCCTGTGCGCAACGCTCTAGGCCGACGTCTCGTTCGCGAAGGAAGGCGAGCAGGCGGAGCGCGGTGTTGACCCGACTGCGTGCCGTCGTCAGCGCCTGAGCGGTGAGCCGCCCTGCCTCGGCCCGAGCCGCGAGATCGCGATGGTGCCGCCAGGCGAGGTAGAGCCGGATCACCTGGCGGTCGGAGGGAACCTCGATGCTCGCCAGACGATCGCGCTCCCAGCGCTCGAAGGCCATGAGGTGGTGGTCTCGACAAGGAAGCAGCCCATGGACCATGAGGAGGCCGCGGAGGTGCTCACGTCCCTGACCGGCGCCCATCGTGTCGATGCCCTCGTGAGTGAGCGGCGTCTCTCCTTTCGCGAGCGCCGAGAGACGGGCGCGGACGGGAGCATGACCGATCCAGGTCAGCCCAGACCATGGCTCCGGCGCCGAGGCCAGGGCGGCGAGCAACGGCTCGAGGAAGGGCGCGACCTGACCGGTCCCGTCGTCGAGGGCCTCACGAAGCCGTCGGGCGAGCGAGCAGGCCAAGCACGTCCTCTTGAACCACAGCTCCCCCTCCTCGCCGCAGGTCTCGCAGAGGAACGACGTCGTGATGCCGGCGCAGTCGACGCAGATCGCCACGCCGGCCCCGTCCCGCCCGGGAAGCGGCCGCTCCTTTCCGCAGGAAGGGCAGGGCCCACGCCTTCGCACGCCGTGTCGGACGCAGCTCACGCAGACGAACCCGTCCGGCCAGCACCAGCCGGTGATCACGCGCTTCGCGCAGCGGGCACAGGCCCGGACAGGCCGCTTGTAGGTCATCGGGGAGGGCGGGCCACCCGGGCAGGCTTCGGCCGGCCGGCCGCTCGGAGCTCGACGACCCCACCCTCGGTGCTCGCCGTCTCCGGGCCTGTCGGCGTGCCGGTGACGATGAGGTCGTTTGGCGTGCACGAGAAGATGTCGCAGAGCGCGGCGAGCGTGCGCAGCGAGAGGCGTTCGGGGACCTTTGCGCAGAGCCGGTAGACCTGGGCGGCCGAGAGCACCACGCCGCGCTCGGCGAGGAGGGGAGCAAGCTCGCTCGTCTTCCACATCCCCTTCGACGCCATGACCTGGCGGAGCCTCCACTCGTAGCCGGTCATGAACGGTCCTCTCCCTCGGCGGCGCGTGCCACCGCCTTATCGAGCGCGGAGCGAAGAACCCGGGTCCGGTAGTCCGAGGAGACCGCGGTGTACAGCGCCGTCGTCGAGGCGTGCTGGTGCCCGACCTGTTGTTGCACGAACAGAGCGTCGTAACCGTCTTCGACGAGGTGGGTGACGTAGGAGTGCCGAAGGCAGTGTGGCGAGAGCCCGGGTGCCAGCCCGGCCTCGGCGGCCGCGGCGGCGAAGGCGGCGTTTAGCCGGTCCTCGCTCACCCTCGGGTGGCGCTCCGAGGGCCACAGCCCGCCCCCGCTGGCGTCTGGCCGCCAGCGGGGAAGGATCTGCCTCGCCCACTCCTCGAGCACCTCGACCGACCAGCCCATCACCGTGAGCACGCCACGTCGACGCGGCGGGGAGCCTTTGGACGCCTTGCCGTAGCGGACCGAGCAGACGCCGAAGTCGCCAAACTCGGGGGCCTTCGGGTTGGGGGCGAAGTCGCTCACCTCGAGCATGACCAGCTCCCTGCGTCGAAGCCCGAAGGCGTAGGCGACCTTCAGCATCGTCGCGTCCCGCACCGCCGGCGCCCATCCCTTGCGTGCGAGCCTGGCGATCGCCTCGACCCGGGCGTCGGCCGCGTCGAACAGCGCCTGGCACTCCTGCCTCGTGAGCGGCCGGCGATCAGGGCGAGCCTCCTGCTCGGTGCTGTGGACGGCGAGGTTCGCACTCGAGCAGATCTGGACCGGGTGACGCCCGAAGCGATCGAGGCAGCGCTGAGCCCAGCCGTAGGCGGGATCGCAGACGTAGGCGAGGAAGGCGCCAACGGAGAGCTCGTAGGCACGCACGGTCGAGCGTGCCCTGCCGTCTCTCGTCCTCAGGTCGCCGACCCAGCGCTCGAGGTCGGCGGGCGACCAGCCCCAGGGGTAGCCCCCGCTGTGCTGGGCGAAGCGCCGGACGACCCGCTCACCCGCGCTGATGGTCGCGAACGAGAGGTTCCGGCTCAGCTGCTGGGCCCGCCACCCATCCAGCATCGCCTCGAGGATCTCGCCGGCCGCGTCGGTGGCGAGCCCGCCACCGACGACCTCCAGGCGAGTCGTCCGCTCCACGCTCGGTCGCTCCCGCACCAGGGCTCCTTCTTCAGATGATCGATCCACTCGCAGGCTGCTCGTGCACGAGATGACCGATCAAAGCATCTGAGGTGCCTCAGGTGGTGGATGGCCTGATGGCGGGGGTCCTGGAGGTGAGGGCGGCTCGAAGCATCCCGTTGCTTGTTTTGGGTTGCTCCTGCTGGGAACGCTGTCCTCGGGCTGACGAACATGCATCAGATGCAATATGCGAGATTTTGAGGGATGAGGGATGCCGCGTGGAACCGGGGAGTGCCGCCGAGAGCCGTCGTGATCGCCGCATACATGCCACGCAAGCCGACGCCGGGAGCGCCGAGGTAGATGGTGGTGTGCCGGGA
>JAJZJY010000669.1 GCA_021809885.1 Actinomycetes bacterium | reverse complement strand
AGACGGCGCCGTCGGCTACGAGGTGGTGCAGCCGCTCGGTGAGCTCGTCGACCTGGCGGCGGCGCTGGGCCTGTTCCTCGGGGGCGCCGCTCGCCGGCGGGATCCGGTCGGCGCCGACGGCGAGGCGCTCGAGGTCCACGCGGGTTTGCTCGTCGTCGATCCTCGCCGCGGCGGCGGTGAGCAGCGGGCCGAGGCTGGCGGGGTCGACGGGGTAGGCGTGCTGGAAGTAGCGGAGGAGAAAGTCCCCGCCCTCACCGGCGATCGTGAGGTTTCCGGCTTCGAGCTCCCGCCCGTAGTGGTCTGCCAGGACGGGCAACAAGACGGCGTTCCTCAACGGGGCTTCGTGCGATTCCCAGTCGACGTCGAAGTACCGGGCGTAGCGGCTCGACGGGCCGCTGCGCAGCACGTCCCACCACCAGCGGTTGCCCGCTCCGGCGATCGCCATGTGGTTGGGCACGATGTCGAGCAGTTGCCCGAGGCGCGCCGCGCCAAGGGCCGCTCCGAGCCGCTCGTAGCCGGCGGCACCGCCCAGCTCCTCGTTGACCGTTCCGTGGTCGACGACGTCGTAGCCGTGCGTGCTCCCCGGTGACGCCTGCAGGATCGGTGACAGGTACAGGTGGGTGACGCCCAGGTCCTCGAGGTAGCCCGCCACGCCGGCGGCGGCGTCGAAGGTGAACCCGCCGTGCAGCTGCACCCGGTAGGTGGCGAGCGGCTCCCGCCTGACGGCAGGGCCGCGAGTGGCATCGGGGGTCACCCCGGGACGGTACCCGCCGGAGCCGATCCCGCCCCGGTGGCCACCGGGCGTAGGATCGCCGGGTGATGGGTGCCTTCCTCGCCTACATCCCGAGCCCCCCCGTCAACGGGGTGAGCATCGGTCCGATCCGCTTGCACTTCTACGGGCTCATGATCGCGCTGGGCGTGATCGTCGCCGTGTGGATGGCGCAGCGCCAGTGGACCCGCATCGGCGGCCGCAGCGGGGCGTTCTCTTCGCTCGCCGTGTGGGCGGTCCCGGCCGGCCTCGTAGGCGCCCGGGTCTACAGCCTCTGCACGAGCTGGAACGTCGACACCCAGGGACACTGGTGGAAGGCCTTCGCCGTCTGGGACGGCGGCCTCGGCATCTGGGGCGGGGTCCTCGTGGGGGTGGCCGGCGGCCTGTACGCCGCCCACCGCCTGCGCCTGCCGTGGGCGCCGCTCATGGACTGCGTAGCCCCCGCCCTCCCCCTCGCCCAGGCGATAGGCCGGATCGGGAACTACTTCAACCAGGAGCTGTACGGCTGGAGGACCAACCTGCCGTGGGGAGTGAAGATCGACCACGCCCTGATCGGCACCACCACCGCCTCGCACTACGCCCCGCCCGGCGTGTACCAGCCGACGTTCCTCTACGAGATGATCGGCGACGTCCTCGTCGCCGTCCTCGTGGTCTGGGCGATGCGCCGGTTCCGGATCAGGCGGGGTTACGCCTTCGCCATCTACTCCGGCGGGTACACGTTCGTGCGGTTCTGGACGGAGTACATGCGGATCGACCCGGCCCACATCTACCTCGGGCTGCGGCTCAACGACTGGACCTGCATACTCGTGTTCACCTGCTCCGTGCTGGCACTGCTCATCCGGGGTCGGGCGCCCGCCGGCGACGACGTGGCCGGCGCCCCCCTCGACGTGCACCCGAGCCGCTACGGCCCAGCGACAGGCGCCGCTGCACCTGCGCACGCTGGCAGCAGCGCCGGTTCGCCCTCGGGGTCGGCGACCGCCACTCCCGACCTGGCCGGCTGAGGTCGCCGGCGGGCGCCGGCGCTCAGACGGCGGGCTTGTCGGCGACGAACGGCCCGATCACCAGCGAGTCCATCGCCGAGCGCTCGAAGTCGGCGACCGCCTCGCCGGGCCGGTGCACCATCGGCTCGCCCCGGAGGTTGAAGCTGGTGTTGAGGACGACGGGGACCCCGGTCCGCTCCGCGAAGCGTTCGATGACGCGGTGGTAGAGCGGGTTGGCGTCGCGGGTGACCGACTGCACCCGGCCGGTGCCGTCCACGTGCGACACGGCTGGGATGACCGAGCGCTTGTCCTCGCGGATGGGGAGCACCAGCAGCATGAACGGGCTCGGCCAGTACCGCTCGAAGTACTCGGCGCCGCGCTCGTGCAGCACGCTCGGGGCGAAGGGCCGGAACCACTCCCGCCTCTTCACCCGCTCGTTGACGATGTCACGCATCTCCGCCCGTCGCGGGTCGGCGAGGATCGAGCGGGCCCCGAGCGCCCGGGGCCCCGCTTCGGCCCTGCCCTGGAACCAGCCGACAACCTTGCCGTCAGCGAGGCGGGCGGCCGCGGCGTCGGCAGGGTCACCGACCCGCTCGTAGCCGACCCCCGCTCGCCGCAGCGCCGTCTCGCAGTCGTCGTCGCTCCACGCCTCACCGTGGAACGCGTGCGCCATCTCCCAGGAGCGGGGCTGGCCGAGGTGCTCGTGCCATAGCCAGAGAGCGGCACCGAGGGCGTTGCCGGCATCGCCGGCGGCCGGCTGGATGAACACGTCGTCGAAGCCGGCCTCCTGCAGGATCCGGGTGTTCATCACCGAGTTCAGGACCAGCCCGCCGGACAGGCACAGCCGGCGGCACCCCGACGCCCGCCGCAGGTGGCGCGCCACGTGCACGCCTGCTTGCTCGACGAGGTCCTGGAGTGCCCAGGCGAGATCCTTGTCCCGCTCGGTGATCTCCGACTCCGGCACCCTCGCCGGCCCGTAGCGTTCCACGAACGCCGCTGACATCGGCGGGCCCTCGACCTGGTAGCCGAACCAGGCGAAGTTGACAGAGAACGTCCCGTCGGGGTGGAGCCGCACCAGGTCCCGGAGCTCGTCGGCGTACTTGGCGGTGCCGTACGGCGCCAGGCCCATCACCTTGCCCTCGTCGTTGTCGGAGAAGCCGAGGTACCGGGTCACGGCGGTGTACACCTCGCCGAGCGAGTCGGGGTTGCGGATCTCGCGCTCCACCCGGATGTGGTTGCCGCGGCCCACGTTGGTGCTGGTGGAGAGGAAGTCGCCCCCCCGGTCGAGGGTGAGCACCGCCGCCTCGTCGAACGGGCTGGCGAAGAACGTCGACGCGGCGTGGGCGAGGTGGTGCCCCACGTAGTGGAGCGGGCCGGTGTAGCCCCAGGTGCGCCGGAGCTGGCGTTCCTTCACCGCCAGCCGGGCGTCGACGACGGCCTGCGCCGCCAGCCGCTTGGGCGCCCGGCGGCGCACGGCGTCGGCGGCGCCGCGGCGGAAGTCCAGCCCCGGCCGGTAGGCGAAGGCGACCGCCTCCACCTGGGAGATGTCGATCCCGGCTAGCCGCAGCACCGAGCCGATCGCCTGGTGGGGGAAGCGCTTGGTGTGCACCTCCCGGTTGAAGCGCTCCTCCTCGGCGA
>JAJZJY010000668.1 GCA_021809885.1 Actinomycetes bacterium | reverse complement strand
TCATGGGGACCCATGTCCACAACGGGCACCGGGACCTGCTCGTGCTGGCGAATGGCACTTACCAGCCGAGACGGTGGCTCCGGGACACCTACACGGTGACCGGTCGGGCCGACAAGACGCTGCACCCCTGGCAGCAGTCGCCAGACACACCGGGTTACCTGATCGACGTGCTCTGCCCCCACGACGGGATCGTGCTCGACCCCTGTGTCGGGTCCGGGACATTCGGCGCCGCGGCCCTCACGGCCGGGAGGCGGTTCCTCGGCTGCGATGTCGACCCGGTGACCATCGGGGTCGCCCGGGACCGGCTGGCATCCCTGACTGAGGAGGCTGTGCAATGAGGCGCACCGGATGCTGTGATGGCTGGCCGAAGCCGTGCGCCTACCACGAGGGCTGGCAAGACGCGCTGGACCTGCTCGGCGACGACCTGACCGAAGCCGTCGAGTTGCTGCGTGCCTGTCACCCGGACCGCAGCGGGCAGTCGCTCGATCTGCCGCAGACCGACCACGAACGCCGGGTCTCCGCATTCCTCGACCGGATCGGCGAGGCAGTGCGATGACCGCCCGCAGGCCGCGGGTCTACGTCTGCCACCCAATGACGTGCTACGCCAGCGACTACGCCGAACACCAGATAGCCGGGATCACCTCGGCCCTGCCGGGCTGTGAGATCGTGGACCCCGAGGGCTGCCACTGGACGAGCAACGAGGCGTGGCTCCGCGAATGGCCGGGCATCCTGGCGTCTCTCGCTGGGCTCGTGATCTTCGCCGACCACGCCGGCACGGTCGGGGTGGGATGTCTCCACGAGATCACCGACGCCGTGATGCTCGGGGTGCCGGTAGCAGCGTGGGAGCCCGGTGCCGGCCTCGTCGATCTCGTCGGGGTGGAGCTGGTCGAGCCCGACTCACGGAGTGCCGCACGTGCTGCCTTCCTCGACTACGGGTCGCTGCTCACAGCTCGGACGTTCCCGGGCGGGTGCCGGTGACGTGACGGAGACGGCGACCGCTCGTCGAGAGGCCGATGCCCACGCTGGCTTGTCGGTGCGATCCGCCATAAGGTGGGCTTAGCTACAGACACAATGAAGGCCCCGGCGGTGCGCAAACACCCCGGGGCCATGGCCACAGGAGCACTACCTCCCATGACGACACCGGACACTACCCGCGCAACATCCTCGCCGGAACCCGATCCGGCACCCGAGCTTCCCAACCTGGCGGAGCCGCGTGCCACGGGGGCTCTCGCCATCGTCGAGCACGTTGAGCACCTGGTCGAGCAGGCCGAGCGTCTGGAAGCCCACGCCGCCAACCGGCGCACCAGGGCGGCGGCCAGCGGCCGGGAGTTGGCCCGAGGCTACCGGGAGCTGGCGGCCGGGCTCCTCCGAACGGCGATCGCACCGACCGGCGCCACTGACCCACAGCTCGCCCTGGCGGCTCGGATCGAAGCTGGCCTCCGATGACCACCACCGAGCACGGCGATGGCTGCGAGTGTGCGTCATGCCTCTGGAACCGGCTCGATCCGACAGAGCGCCGGGACATCCGCCACGCCATCGACCGTCGCCAGGCCGAACGGCGCTCCGTCGATCGACGCGGCGAGGACCGACGCGGCGAGGACCGACGTGGCGAGGCTCGGTGCCAGTCGTGAGCGCCCCCACGAGGACCGCTCCCCGGATCATCGCCGAAGGCCCGGCACTCACACCCGAGGACGTAGCCGAGCGCATGGGGGCCATCACCGACACCTACGGCACGGACCGCCCGGGACCGGTCGCTGTCGTCGACGGCTTCGGGTGCCGTGTCCGGGTCGAGCGGGGTCGCCTGGAGCTGGCCGACGGCGTAGGCGAGCACCGCCGGGTGCGCACCTTCGACAAGGCGACCCACCAGCTCGCCCGGGTCGTCGTGTTCGGTGACGGGATCGTCACGACCGAGGCGCTCCGGTGGTGTGCTGGCGCAGGCATCGGTGTGCTCGTCGCCAGCCCGTTCGGGGGCGAGCTGTTGCTCACCAGTGCCACCACGGGGAACGACGACGCACGGCTCCGTCGCCAGCAGGCGCTCGCACTCCACAGCGCTGCCGGCCTCACCGTCGCCCGCTACCTCATCGCCGGCAAGATCGCCGGGCAGGCACAGGTAGCGGCCACGCTGCTCGGATCACCTGGCACGAACGAGACGCTCGCCCGGTTGCTCGCCGACCTCGACCGGTGCGCCACCCTGGAGGATGTCCAACAGGTCGAAGCGGTAGCGGCCGCCGCCTACTTCGCCGCCTGGGACGGGATCGAGGTCCGCTTCGTCGGCCGGGACGCAGCCAAGGTGCCGGCCCACTGGCGGACATTCACGGGCCGGCGCTCGGCGGTGAACCCTGGCAGCGCTCGGTCGGCGACCGATCCCGTCAACGCCATGTTGAACTACGCCTACCGCCTGCTGGAGGCAGAGGCACGGCTGGGGTGCATCCGGGTCGGGCTCGACCCCGGGCTCGGGGTCATGCACGCCGACGTGAAGGGCAGGGACTCCCTCACGCTCGACCTGCTGGAGGTCGCCCGTCCTCTCGTCGACCAAGCCGTGCTGGAGCTGATCGCCACCCGACCACTGCGGCGGCGTGACTTCGTAGAGGACCGCAGGGGTGTCGTCCGGGTGACTGCTCCCCTCACCCACGAGCTGGCCGGTCTCATGGCCGGGTGGGGTACGCTCCTCGCCCCGGCGATCGAACACGTGGCAGCCCTGTTCGCCACCGAGTCGGGCTACGCAATCAGTGTGCCAACGGTCCTCACCCGATCGAAGCACAAGGCGGCTGCCCGCCGCCGGGTGGACGAGGCGAGAGAGGCAGGGGAGCTACTGCCGGCCCGTGGCCCGAACCCCGGAGGCATCGCTCCCCGGACCGCTCCCCGCCAAGCACCGAGGATCGACACCGGTGGGCGCCTTGCTCCTCTCTGCGCCGGGTGTGGGGCGAGCCTGCCTGTCCCACCCGGCCGGGCGACCCCGGTGCGCTCGTATTGCCCAGCCTGTCTGCCCGATCGCCGGGCCGATGTCGACCGCAACATGCACGAGGCCTCCCTCGTCCACGCTGCCACCGTTGCGGCCACAACGGGCACCCGACCCAGCCACACGCCCGAGGCACGCTCCCGGCGCCGGGAGGCGAACCGGGTGCAACGGCTCGACCAGCTCGCCCGATCGGCCACGACCGAGGCGCCCGGTGACCTTGCATGGTTCCAGGCCGTAGTGTTCCCGGCTCTCGCCACACTGACCCTGCCGGCGATCGCCCGAGCCTGCAATGTGTCGACCTCTGCGGCGTCGAAGTGGCGCCGTGGGGTGGACGTGCCGGCGCCCTGGCACTGGGCCACGCTCGCCGCCCTGGCCGGCGTGGACGGGCTCACGCATGCACCCGTGACACCCGAGGAGCAGACTGGTGTCTAGGA
>JAJZJY010000667.1 GCA_021809885.1 Actinomycetes bacterium | reverse complement strand
CGGCCTGAGCGCCTGGACCTCCCCGGGTGACAGTGGACGGGCCTTCGCCGCGCTCGGCAGGGCGACGTTGCCCGAGCTCGGCCACGTCCACCACAACACCCCCGCCATCACGCCAGCGGCCATGAGCACGGCCGCGGCGGCGCTCCACGGCCAGCCGGGCCGGCGGCGCCTCCCCCGGTGCCGGCCTGCGGTGGCCGGTCACAGCGCCTCCCGGCGCCTCCGGCGGGACTCCTCGAAGGCGAGCCCGGCGAGGACCGCGAACCCGAACCCCCCAAAGAGCAGCCACAGCCGGCGCGCCGGGCTACCCGATCCGGTGACGATCTGGTTGGGGTTGTGCGGAGGCTGAGACGAAGACGAAGGAGACGGTGGGGGCGTCGACGTCGGGGTCTGGGTGGCGGGGATCGACAGGCTGGACCTGTTGGAGGTCGCGGTCGTGCCGTCAGGGGCGGTGCCGGTCGCGGTCGCGGTGTCGGTCAGCGTGCCGGCGTCGATGTTCGCCTGGGTGACGGTGAACGTGGCGGTGCAGGTCACCGCCACGCTGGGAGCGAGGGTCGTGGTCGGACACGTCGGCGCCGAGGTGAGCGTCTCACCCGCGATGCCCTGGGTGTCGGTCACCGAGATCGCGCTCAAGATCACGTTGCCGGTGTTGGTCACCTTGAAGTCGTAGGTGACACTCTGGGCGGCACTGGTCACCGGGTCAGGCGAGCCCGACGCCTCGGTCTTCACCAAGGTCAGCGCCGGGGCAGCAGTGGCGATCACCGTCGCAGACGACGGAGCCGAGGTGACGGTTGGCCCGCTCGATGGCGTACCCGAAGCCATAGCGGTGTTGGTGACCTTGCCGGCGTTCACGTCCGCCTGGGTAATGGTGTAGGTGGCGGTGCAGGTCTCAGATCAGAGACCGCCGCGCCCTCGCCATGGGCGCCGACCTCGATCATGAAGACCGGCTGGTCGGCTGGCCAGACGCCTCCGACCCGCTTGGCGGTGTCGATCGAGGCGTAGGTGCCCTCTTCGAGGTAGAACACCGGCCGCAGCCGGAAGTAGTGCTCCGCCGTGTCCTTGCCGAGGCACTCTCCGTCGATCGAGGCGGCCACGATGCGGCCGAACACGAAGGCCCCGGCCCCGTAGCGCTTGACGTCGTCGAGCTCGCACTCGAGGTGCGCCGGGCACTCCTCGACAAGGGGCGGCCGCAGCTTCTGCGCGGGCACAAGTGTCAGCCCCGAGCGCGACAGACGCTCGGCCCCATGCGAGCAGACGAGCTCCCAGACCCGCTCGACGAGCGGCTCGCTCACGACGTTGACGACGAACTCGCCCGTCTCTGCCACGTTGGCGAGGCTGCGGTGGGCCTCGGTGCAGCCGAACGCGACGATCGGGCCGCCGAAGGCCGCCATCGACACCCAGCTCTTCGGGGCGACGTTCGCTTCGCCGGCTGCGTCGACGGTCGAGACGAGCACGATCTGGCCCGGCAAGACCGAGGGGTGCCAGGTCCGCTTGTCGAGGTCGAGCGGGACCTTGGCTACGTAGAGCGGTGCTACGTCGGCTCTTGGAGCTACGTGGAGCGATCGACTGGAGGTGTCTCGTCACCGACGGTCTCCGAGGCGAAGTGCGCGGCCGAACAGGGGCCTGGCGAGCACCGAGGAGGGCCGATGGCGTACGACGCTCTCCTAGCGACGGAGAAGGACAGCCCACCGGGCCGCCCGCGGATCATCGTCTTGGTCGATGACGTCGCGGCGCCCGTGATCCCTCTGCAGTTTCCGGCTCAGGGTCGATGATCGGCGAACGAGTTGAGATCAACGGGAGGCCGCCGATGTTGCGTGCCGTGTTCGCCCGGACGTTGAATCCGGGCGTGACCTACGAGCAGTTCAAGGAAGCCTGGGTCCCCGAGGGTATGGAGGGCGCCTATCCGGCGAGGGCGCGGGTCGCTCGCAACGTGGCCAACGACCGCCAGGTCATCACCATCATCGAGCTCGACGTCCCCGCCGCCGAGTTCAAGGCGGCGAGCGCGTCGCTGACCCGGCCCGACGCGATCCAGCGGCTCGCCGAGATCGTCGACACGACCGAGTTGGAGGGTGTCTACGAGGACATCTTCGACGAGGCGTCGTTGTCGTGCTGAGGAATCCCGTTGTGACGATGGCCCTGAGCCTGGTGGGCGGCGGCAGATACTCCCGCGGAACGTTCCGTTTGCGGGCGGCTGGCCGAGGATGTCGAGGCCGTCGCCGCTGACCCGTCGTTCCGCTGCACCCGGGTGGGTGAGCTGCTCGAGGGCCTCGACGTCGCCCAGCAGCGCATCGGCGCTGGGAGGACGGCGGACCTCGTTGCACCCAAGACTCCTCTTTGCCACCGTCTATGCCTGTAAGCTCTCCTTACCTGTAGTAAGGAGGAGTGGTGCCGTCTGCTACGGTTACCAGCAAGGGCCAAGTCACCATCCCGGTCGATGTGCGCACCAAGCTCGGCCTTCGGCCCGGATCGAGGCTCGCCTTCGTGCCCACCGCCACGGGTGGGTACGAGATCCACCCGGAAGCAGCGTCCATCAGGGACCTGAAGGGATCCGTGCCGCGACCGTCGCGTCCGGTCGGCATCGAGGAGATGGACGACGCAATCGCAGCGGCCGCAGTCACAGTGCCAGTCACAGATGCTCGGTGATCGGACTCGACACCAATGTCGTCGTCCGCTACCTCGTTCAGGACGATGCGGACCAGTCGCCGGTGGCGTCTGCGCTGATCGACGGACTGACCGAGACCGACCCCGGCTATCTCAGCCTGGTGACCATGGTCGAGGTTTACTGGGTCCTGCGCCGCGCCTACAAGGTCGGTGCTGATCGCAGTTCTGAGTTGCTGCAGGGTCTGTTGGACGCGCGTGAGCTTCGCGTGGACCGAGACGCCGTCGTGAGGGCGGCCCTGACTGCGTCCCGCGGCCGCCTCGACTTCGTAGACGCCGTCATAGCCGAACTGGGCCGGGCTGCCGGCTGCGACCACACCGTGACCTTTGATCGCCGGGCGGCACGAGACGGCGCCATGCATCTGCTCGGTGCGCAGGGACCCGACTCATGACGGCATACGCGCAGGCAGACGTGCTCATCCTGGCGTAGCCCTACCGGGCCTCGAGCCACATCCTGGGCGCGTGGTCGGAACCGAGAGGAACCGAGAGCCGGCCAAGGTGACCAGCTCGTCGCCGGTGATGATGTGGCGGTGCAGCGGACTGCTGGCCTGAAAACGTCGGCTTCACTGCCATTTTTCGCCGAGGTCGCCCGCATCGACGCGGGTGCCTCCATCGTGGAAACGACCGGCGAGTGCAAGAAGGGGATGGACATCTCCTACAAGGGCACCTGGGGCTACTCGGACCTGGTGGTCTCTCTCGCCAACACCAAAGAGCCGCTGTACCTGTCCTCTCGCGGTGCGAAC
>JAJZJY010000666.1 GCA_021809885.1 Actinomycetes bacterium | reverse complement strand
ACTTCGTCGCCACCGACACCCTCCGACGCAGCTACCTCGCCGTCCCCGGACGCCTCGCCACCTCCGCCCGCACCCTCACCTTGCACCTCCCCGCCCGCTGGCCGTGGGCGACCCAGTTCAACGCCATGCTCAACGCCATCCGCGCCGTCAAAGCAGTCACCCCGGATCCACCTATCCGGCGGGCCTCATCGAGTGGGTGTAGGGGTCGATGCCGTGCAGGAAGAGATGCGCTGCGTACTGGTCGAAGGCGAGCTCGTCGGTGCCGTAGCCCGGGGCACGCAGGACCTGCAGCAGGCACCACACCCCAAAGGCGACGACCGTGACGGCGAGGACCGCCCACGGCAGGACTGCGGCCCATCGCCGGCCACCGCCGGACGCGACGTCCGGTGCGGTCCACGCCACGATCACGGTGGCCAGGCCCACCGCCGCGGTGAGCAGGACGAGTGGCGTGACCGCCGGGAAGGCACTGACCGAGCCGACCAGGCGGGACGACCAGACGATCAGGACCAGCCCTGCGGCGGTCCACCAGGAGCGCTCGAACCAGCTCAGTCGCCGCGCGCCGCCACGGCGTCGGGACGCCTGCGGGGCCGGAGGCGCATCGCCTGGAGACCCGGTCAGCACCGGTGCGCGTGCCATGTGCGGCCCTCTAGCCGAGGCGGAACGCCTGGATGTTGCCGTAGCTGGGTGTGCCGACCAGGTCGTAGAGGGTACTGCCGTCGGCGGCGACGGCGAGGCCCACCGCGTTGGCGGGGGCGGGCAGCACCCGGCGGATCGATTGGGTCGCCAGGTCGACCACGGCGACGTTGCGGGAGGCGGCCGGGCCCTTCAACATGTAAAGGGTGGTGCCGTCGGGGGAGATCGTGAGGCCAACCCCGTCGCTGCCGACCGGGAAGCTCGACGCCGCCGAGCCGCCGGCGGTCGGGTAGTCGGTCACCGAGCCGCTGGCGGCCAGGACGTAGACGTCCGAGCCGGCCGGGCTGGCCGCCACCGCGACGCTGCCGGTGCTCACTGCGATCGTGCCTGTCACCTTGCCGTCGGCGGAGTCGACGACCTCCACCGCCTCCGCCTTGGCGGTGCCGACCAGGGCGTAGACGGTGGTGCCGTTGGCGCCTGGGGCGAGGGCGTGCACCGGTCCGCTGAGCGCGACCGTGCGGGACAACGTGCCGGTGGTGCCGTTGCGCAGCTCCAGGCTGCCCGCTCGGGACGTGGCGGTGCCCACGACGAGCACACCGGTGGACAGCTCGGTGACCGCCGACGCCGCCGCGCTCACCGGCACGACCCCCACCACCTTGCCCGTGGCAAGGTCCAGGTCCTGGACGTTGGCGGCGGCACCGGTACGGACGAGCACCCACGTGCTGCCGTTGGGCTGGGGCGGACCCCCGCCCCGCAGGCCCGCCGCCGCCGGGTAGACCGACGTCGGATCGACCGGCTGCGGGACCGTCGAGCGCGCCTTCGGACCCGATCCGCAACCGGCGAGCCCGGCGACCGCCAAGGCGACCCCGAGGGTGGCTGCCGGCAGCCGCAGCCGACGGGTCCTGCCGGTCACACCACGCTGCGACGCTGGCGACGCCAGCGGAAGGCGCCGAAGCCGCCGATCGCGGCCAAGGCGGCGGCGAGGAGCCCCTCGCCGAAGAACGGCTTGCCGGTGACGGCGGTCGTCGCCCCGGGGATCGCCACGCCGACGGGGGTGACCGCAGGAGCCGGCGTGCCGACCAAGAAGCCGGGGTCGGTGGTGATGGTGCCGGTCGCCTTGCCCGCCGAGGTCGTCCACCCCGCCGCGCGCACGAAGCTGGTGCCGCTCTCCAGGTACACGACGCTGCTCGAGGTGATGGCACTGTCTGTGACGGTGACGGTGACGGTGACGGTGAGCGGAGGGCTGAACGGGCCGGGCAGCTTGTGGCCGTTTTGGTCCAGCTGGATGCCGAATGCGGTCACCGACCTGCCGCCGAAGCCGCCGGTGCCGATGGCGGCGAGGTCCCCGGAGCTGAAGACCGCTTGCACGGTGCCGGAGAGCTCTCCCGGCGGCACGTCCAGGGTCACCGAGGCTCCCTGGATGGTGGCGGTGGCGTGGCCGCCGGCGGCCCCGCTGATGTCGGTGATCGACACGACCGCGTAGAAGGCCCCGGTGCTCGTCCCCACCTCCGGCGGCGCACCGTAGCCGCTCCCAGCGGCCAAGGCCACGCCCGAACCCGCGACGAGCGTGATGCCAGCGGCTGCCGCTCCGACCATCAGCTTGCGTAGTACGGACACGTAAGGCGCCCCCGCTTATCTATCCGCGCGATGTGAGTGATGGTTGGCTACAGTCGGGGTGTGCGCGAGTTCGTGGTGGGCGACGAGGAGCTCGTCACGTTCTTTGGGCGGGTGAGCCCTCATCTCGATGAGCGCCAGCGGCGCGTCCTGGCGGGGTCGATGGCTCGGGCGTTGGGTCGGGGTGGGATCGTGGCGGTGGCCGAGGCGACGGGTATGAGCCGTTCGACGCTGCAGGGGGCGGTCGCGCAGGTCGATGAGGGGATGGAGGTGAGTGACCGGGTTCGAGCTGTCGGGGGTGGGCGTCCCCGCCTGGTCGACAAGGACCCGACGTTGCTGGCCGATCTCGACTCGCTGGTGGATCCTGAGACCCGTGGGGATCCGATGTGCCCGCTGCGCTGGACGACGAAGTCGACCGAGCATCTGGCGGGGGCGTTGCGGGAGATGGGTCATGTGATCTCGGCGGACACGGTGGGGCGGCTGTTGGCCGAGATGGGCTACAGCCTGCAGGCGCCGGCCAAGGAAAACGAGGGCGCTCAGCAACCCGATCGTGACGCCCAGTTCCGGTATCTCAACGGGCAGGTCGAGGCGCACCTGGCGGCCGGTCAGCCGGTGATCAGCGTCGACTCGAAGAAGAAGGAGGTGCTCGGGAACCTGGCCAACAAGGGTCGTGAGTACCAGCACAAGGGTGAGCCGACCAGGGTGGACGTGCATGACTTCCCTGACCCCAAGCTCGGCAAGGCGGTCCCCTACGGAGTGTTCGACCTGGCCGCGGACGCCGGGTTCGTGAGCGTCGGCTCGGACGGTGACATCGCCGAGTTCGCGGTGGCGAGCATCGAGCGGTGGTGGGACAAGGTGGGCTCGGCCGCCTACCCCGACGCGACCCGGCTCATGATCACCGCGGACGCCGGTGGCTCCAACAGCTACCGCAGCCGGCTGTGGAAACGTGAGCTTGGAGCCTTCGCTGAGCGGACCGGTCTCGCGGTCACGGTCTGCCACTTCCCTCCCGGCACCTCGAAGTGGAACCGCATCGTTATCTACACCGGGTTCCCGGGTGTCTACGAAGTGACCAACGAGCCGGCTCCTGAGCCTGAGTGCTTGCGTCGGGCACGGTTATCTGCATCGCGTCGCTGACGTCTTCGCTGTCACAGGCCG
>JAJZJY010000665.1 GCA_021809885.1 Actinomycetes bacterium | reverse complement strand
GACACCGCAACCGCGCGGGCCGGTTCCGGTCGAGCGGATGCGGGAGGGCTTCGGTGCGTTCATGGCGGCGTTCCCCGTCCCGGCCGACGTGGCGCTGAAACCGATTGCGCTGGCCGGCCGCCCCGGGCTCCTCGTCGAACCTGAGGGTGATGCCCGGCCAGGCACCATCCTTTACTTTCACGGCGGTTCGTTCTTGCTCGGCTCGCCGGAGACTGCGATGGTCCTCACCGCGAACCTGGTCAGGCGAACCGGCGTCCGGGCGATCTCGCTGGACTACCGACTCGCCCCGGAACACCCGTTTCCGGCCGCGATCGACGACTGCGTCGCCGCGTTCCGCACCCTGCTGGACAGCGGCACAGGCCCGGCGTCGATCGTGTTCGCTGGCGACTCCGCCGGTGGGGGACTCGCCGTGACCACGTGTCTCGCCGCCCGGGACGCAGGACTGGCAATGCCCGCAGCGATCGCGGCGTTCTCGCCTGGACTCGACCACACGCGCACCGGCACGACGATGAGCACGAAGGAGGGAACGGACCCCTTCTTCACCAGGGAGGGCATGGGCCGCACCGGCGAGATGTATCTCGGCGGTCACGACCCGGACCAGCCGCTGCTCGCCCCCGCCGTTCACGCGGATCTGACCGGCTTCCCGCCGATCCTGCTCCAAGTCGGCACCAACGAGCTACTTCTCGACGACTCCGTGCGGCTTGCCGAGCGTGCGCGCGAGGCGGACGTCGACGTGGTCCTCGACATCACGGCCGGGGTGCCGCACGTGTTCCAGGCCTTCATTGGAATGCTCGACGAGGCAGACCAGGCACTCGACCGAGCAGCCCTGTTCCTCACCCAGCACCTCAACGCTCACTGGCATCGCACCAGCGAGGTCGACTCGACACCCTGACCGATCACTCGATCACGACTCGATAATGCGCCCGATCACCGGTAGGGGCACTGGTCATCGCTTCCCTGTGGCCAGAAGGAGGTTGCTGTTCTTGAACCTCGCCACCACGAGGTCTGCACGTTTGACGACCTCTCCCCATTCCCATCAATAAGCGGGAGTTCGACCGTGGTCGTGTCGGCGGCAGCGGTGACGGCTGCCGAATTCCTGACCATCGCGCTCTCAGGACCGCTCGCGCCCAAGGAGACGGATGTAATCCTGACCGTAGCGGTCGTGTTGGTTGCCATTGTCGTCTGCCTGGTGCTTCCGCCCGCCCGGTTGCGCAGCGCACCACGTAGCGTGGCACCAGCTCAGGTGGCTGGCACGGATTCTGCCGAAGCTGAGGTTCGCCCGCTGAGGATGGCAAGCTGGCGGATGTGGCTGACGACCTTCCAGTCCTCACCGTTTCCGATGCCGGGGCCTGGTCCGAGTGGTTGGCGCGCCACGGGGCCTCGGCGGCGGGTACCGGTTCGGCGCGGCCCGCACCGTCGGCGTTGTCCTCATGGCCCTTGCCGGCATCCTTGCCCTGTTCGCGGGGGTGGAGGGGAGCCTGATCGGCAGCGGTGGGCTGTTGTTCGCTTGGGGGTTCGCCGGTTGGGCGTGGTTCCCGCCACATCAAGCCCGACTGGTCGAGCGAGCGGGCCGAGCGGCTCCGACCGCGCTCGCTCTCAACGGCTCGGTGATCTACCTGGGGATCGCGCTCAGCGGCGGGATGGGCGGGCTGCTGCTGGGCGGCGCAGGACCAACCGTCCTTCCTCTCGCCGCAGCCGGCGTGGTAGCGGTATCGCTGCTCATCAGCGTCCTCGTTGCACGCACGTAACGCACGACATCACCGCCGGAAGGCCGTTGGTCTGCCATCTTCGTGCTCGCGGTGGCCAGCATTTAGCGCACCAGGTCGGCGCCCGCTACTGAGAGTTCGTCGAGGTCGCGCCGGGATGTCCGTAGCCGGGGAGCGTCTGGAGTAGCTGGAGCACCATCCCTGGTCCGTCGGTGAGCACATTGTGCCCGGTGTCCCAGTCGTGCACGACGGTGCTCGGGTCCGATCGGGCACGGTCCGTTGAGGTAGCCATCGGGGATTCACCAGGCCAGCGGGCGGCGACATAGTGCTTGACCGGGATGTCGTGCCAGGCGCCGGTCAGCGGCAGGGCCTGCAAGAAGGTCGCCACTGGGTGTGGCCGGGCCCGGTGGTCGAAGAACGGTAGTGGGTCGACGCCGTATCCGGTGCGGGCGCAGCCGCGGATGTACCATTCGCGCATCTCGTCGTTGGCCATGTTCCAGCACGAGTCGCCGTCCTCGGGCCAGAACGCGTCGAGATAGACGAGCGCTCCGATTCGCTGCGGTAGTCGATCCGCCACACCGGTGATGACCGCGCCGGCGTAGCTGTGGCCCACCAAGACAACCCGGCCTGCGTCGGGCACAGCGGCCGCGACCTGGTCGATATGGGTACCGAGGGTGATCAGCCGGTCGAGCCGAGGCTCGTCCTCCAGCCCGGCGAGGGTGATAGCGATGGCGATGTGGCCGTCGGCTTCCAGTGCGTCCACCAGCGGGTCGTACCACCATCCGCCGTGACAGGCGCCGGGCACCAGCACGAACGCGGTCACCGCGAGGTCCGGCCGCGCTCGACGCGGCGCCAGCTGGCCGTCGGCGTGGGGGTGCAGCCACCCTGGTGCGGAGCGGGAACCACATGATGGCGGAGCATCTGGCGCCCGAGACGCGCGGGGGACGCCCAGCACCCCGACGTGCCTCTTCGGGTACGGGCCAGCGTGCTCACTTGGCGGGGGAGACGAGCTCGGGTAGGTCGAGCAGGCGCAGCCAGGTGCCGTCGCCCTGGCGGCGTACGACCTGGGCCCGGCCGCCGGCCCCGTCCTTGGCTACCGTGGCGCAAAGAGCGATGTCCCCGCTGACCAGGGACGGCAGCGGTGCCTCTTGCTCGAAGTGGGGCTTGGCCGACAGGACCTTCTCCCACAGTTGACGGATGGCGTCGCGCCCGACGGTCTGGCCGCCCGGCGGGTAGGCCATGACCGCCTGCTCCTCGTAGAGCTCGGCGATGCCGGCGGCGTCACCAGCGTTGGCTCGCTCGACGAACAGCCGGGTGAGATCCTCGGGTTCCAGCGGGCGTTGCATCTCGGACATGTCGGTGCTCCCTTCGGTTGGTGGGCTCCTGTGGGGCCACTCTCGCTCTCCTCAAGCCAGAAGTCAAAGATCAGCTTGTGCTGGTTGCTAGAATCATTAGTTATGGAGTTGAGGCAACTTGAGTACTTTGTCGCCGTCGCCGAGGAGGCGAGCTTCACCAAGGCGGCAGCCAAGGTTCATGTCGCCCAGCCCGGAGTGAGCGCACAGATCCGCCGCCTCGAGCGTGAGCTCGGAGAGATCCTCTTCGATCGCTCGGAGCGCACCGTCCGCCTCACTGCGGCCGGCGCGGCCCTGCTTCCCCACGCCCGCACCGCGCTCGGCGCCGTCGAGAACGGCCGACTC
>JAJZJY010000664.1 GCA_021809885.1 Actinomycetes bacterium | reverse complement strand
CACTCTGATAGAGGTTTCGGGACAGCCTGTTGGGGCAGGGAAATCGGCTCAGGGTACTTGACAAGGCAAGATCGGGCGGCATAATGAGACTTACACCGATGTGGTTCGAGGAGGTAGACGTGGCCAAGAGGAGACCCGAGGACCCCAAGGTGGTGTCGCTGCGCGAGGCTCGGGCGCTCAACCCCCGCCCCGAGGCGGTCAGCGATGACGGCTTCGCCGCCGAGGAGTTCTTGGACCCACGGGACCTGGTCCAGGTCAAATACGAGATGGTGCGCCGGGTGCGCGTCGACGGCGACGCCGTGTCGGGGGCAGCCGGGGCGTTCGGGTTCTCCCGGCCGTCGTGGTACGCGGCAGCCGCCGCGTTGGACCAAGAGGGCCTGCCCGGCCTGGTCCCCGAGCGGCCCGGCCCGCGTCGGGCGCACAAGCTCACCGACGAGGTGGTCGCCTTCGCCGAGCGGGCTCTCGAAGACGATCCCTCCCTGCGCTCGGTCGACCTGGTGGGCCTAGTCGCCGAGCGCTTCGGGGTCAACGTCCATCCCCGCTCGATCGAGCGGGCCCTGGCCCGGCGCCGGGGGCAGTCCAAAAGCGGCCGATGATCCCGGCCCGACATCGCCAGTGCTCGATGAGGCCGGCACCGGCGTCATCGAAGCCTACGAACAGCTGCGAGCGCTCGCCCTGGGCGGGGGGAGCCCCGGCGCAGCGCTGGGGACAGGACTGCTGGTGGGAAGAGGGATGGCAGCATGGGCGGCGGCGTGGCGAGCCCTGCCGCCCTCCCGGCCAGCTCCCGGCCCAGCTCCCGGCCCAGTGTCCGGCCCCCTCGCCCCGGGCGCCGAGGTCGTCTCGGTGCTGGCATCCATGGCCCTTGCCTGCATGGGGGGATGACCGGTGAACATCGAGGCTGCCGACAAGGTCACAGCCGGCCACCTCGCCCGCGCCGCTTACCTGTACGTGCGCCAGAGCACTCTCCGCCAGGTCATGGAGAACACGACCTCCACCGAGCGCCAGTACGGGCTGCGCTCCCGGGCTGTGGCGCTCGGGTGGCCGCCCGACCAGGTGGTGGTCATCGACGAGGACCTCGGCCGCTCGGGGGCGACCGCCGAGGGCCGGGAGGGCTTCGCCCGCCTGGTGGCCGATGTCGGCATGGGCAAGGCCGGCATCGTGATCGGCTTGGAGGTGAGCCGCCTGGCCCGCAACAACGCCGACTGGCACCGCCTGCTCGAGATCTGCGCCCTGTCGGAGACCCTCATCTTGGACGAGGACGGCATCTACGACCCGTGCTCGTTCAACGACCGGATGCTGCTCGGCATGAAAGGCCAGCTCTCGGAGGCCGAGCTGCACTTGCTGCGCGCCCGGCTTCGCGGCGGGGTGCTGGCCAAGGCCCGCAGCGGTGAGCTCGAGGTCCCCCTGCCCATCGGGTTGGTCTACGACCCAGCCGGCAAGGTCGTGATCGACCCCGACCAAGGCGTGCGCGACGCCGTCGCCCACCTCTTCGCCACCTTCGAGCGCACCGGCTCCGCGTTGGCCACGGTCAAGGCGTTCGACGCCGAGGGCCTGAGCTTTCCGCTGCGGCCCCGCAACGGCCCGGACAAAGGTGGCCTGATCTGGGTTCCCCTGCGCCACCACCGAGTCCTGCAGGTGCTCCACAACCCCCGCTACGCCGGGGCGTTCTGCTTCGGGCGCCACAAGAGCCGGCGAGGCCCGAACGGCAAGCAACGCAGCTCGCTCCAGCCGAGGGAACAGTGGATCTCGCTCATCCCCGGCGCTCATCCCGGATACATCTCCTGGGCCGACTTCGAGGCCAACGGATCCCGCCTGGCCGGCCTGTCAGCCTCCCGGGGCACCGACCGGCGGGCCAGCCCGCCCCGGGAAGGACCCGCACTGCTGCAGGGGATGGTCGTCTGCGGGCGCTGCGGGGGCCGCATGACCGTGCGATACCACACCCGCGCCGAGGCCATCTTGCCCACCTACATCTGCCAGGCCGAGGCGATAGCGACCGCCAAGCCCATCTGCGAGAGCCTTCCCGGCGCCTCCATCGACGCGGCTGTCGGCGAGCTGTTGGTCCAGACGATGACCCCTCTGGCCCTGGAGGTCGCCCTGTCGGTCCAAGCCGAGCTCGAGTCCCGCGCCGGCGAGGCCGACGCCCTGCGCCGAACCCAGGTGGAGCGGGCCCGTCAAAGCGCGGAGGCGGCCCGGCGGCGCTACCTATCAGTCGACCCCGACAACCGCCTGGTCGCTGCCAGCTTGGAAGCCGACTGGAACGACTCCCTGCGCGAGCTGTCGCGTGCCGGGGAGGAATACGAGCGCCAGGCCGACGCCGCCGGCGCGCTCGACGAGACCGCCCGAGCCGCCATCGCCGCCCTAGCCGGCGACTTCCCCGCCTTGTGGGCCGACCCCCGCACCGCTCAGCGGGAGCGCAAGCGCATGGTGCGCCTGCTCATAGACGACGTCACCTTGGCCCGTGGCCCGGGGCGAGACCACCATCGCCGTCCACGTGCGCCTCAAGGGCGGCCAGACCGCCACCTTGTCACTTCCGGTCCCCCTGTCCGTCGGTGCCGCCCGCAAGACCCCTGACGCCGTCGTCGCCGAGATCGACGCGCTCTTGGAGCGCTACACCGACGCCGGGGTGGCCGCCGCCTTGAACGACACCGGGAGGCTCTCGGGCACCGGGCAGGCCTTCAACGCAGGGATCGTCTTGCATGTGCGCAAAACCTACGGGCTAGCCTCACGGGCCGAGCGCCTCGCCGGCCGGGGCCTCGTCGGCCTGGCCGAAGCGGCAGCGGCCATGGGGGTCTCCACCATCACCGTCAAGAACTGGCACCACGAAGGCCGCATAGTCGGCGAAGCAGCCAACGACAAGGGCGAATGCCTATACCAGGTGCCGGACCGGCCCCCCTACAAGAAGCTCGGCCGTCCCCCCAAAGGGCCCCGGTCACGAGCCACCGCCGAGCCGGCCAAACGATGATCGCCCTCCCCGCCGTCACTATCAACCAGCGAACGCCCGCATCGCCACTCCAGCCGCCAGGAGGACCAATCACAGCCACCCCCGCAACCGACGGGCACACCATCCCTGTGTCCCCGTGGCGTCACGATGACGTCACGACTACCTGCCCGGCGGGCGGGCGCGCGTTTGTGCCGACCGGCAGCGATGGTGCTCGGCTGCGTGCCGCGCTGCCGGCTACCGCCGACGCAACTCCACCCTCGGCCCGGCCATCGTCCTCCCGGCTCCCCGACCCCGCCGCCCTCGCACCGTCTACTCCTGCGACACCTGCGGAACCCGGTCCCTCGGTCACCAATTCTGCGAGGACCGCCGGACCTTCATGCATCGGGTCGGCCTTGGGGCCGAATACCCGACCTGCGATTCGCCGGTGGCCGCCATAGAACTGGTGCCAGACGCGGTCGAGCGCCCGGCCTG
>JAJZJY010000663.1 GCA_021809885.1 Actinomycetes bacterium | reverse complement strand
CCCGTCGAGGGATCAGCCAAGTGGTGCTGGCCGGGCTGGTGGGCCGCTCGGAGAGCTGGCTTTCGCAGGTCGAGCGCGGCGTGCGCGACGTGGACCGTGTGTCCGTGCTGGTCGAGATGGCCAAGGTGCTCCGGGTGGAGCTGGCCGAGCTCGTCGGCCAGCCGTTCGCTCTCCGACCGGCGGACGGGAGCCATGAGTACGTGAAGGCGGCGGCGATCCGTGCGGCTTTGACCGACATCCGACCGTCAAACGGCACCCCGAGCGACGGGGCTCTCGACCTGGACGGACTGGCCGTCGCGGTACGGGAGTTCCAGGCGACCTATCAGGCAGCCCGCTACGAGGCGGCCGGCGGGATGGTGACCAGCTTGGTGCATCGAGCGCAAGACGCCGTTGTCTCGGCCCGCCAGGACGACGACCGGCGCCGGGCGCTCCGGTTGCTGGTAGAGGTCTACGCGTCGACGGCGGCGCTGTTGAGCCGGGTGGGTGAGGCCGGCCTGTCATGGGTGGCAGCGGACCGGGCGGTGCTCATCGCCCAGCACACCGGCAATCCCGAGCTGGTAGCCCTCGGCGTCTACCGCCTCGCCCAGGCCCTCCTGCGGGCTGGCGAGGTGGACGACGCCCATCGCGTCGCCACCGGCACGGCGGCCGATCTGGCGCGGGCGGCGCCGGAGTCGGTGCCAGCACGGTCGCTGTGCGGGGCCTTGCTGCTCACCGCCGCCGTTGCCGCCGCCCGGGTCGGTGACAGCCGGGAGAACCTGGCCCTGTTACGTCAAGCGGGCGAGCTGGCGGAGGTGTTGGGCGAGGACCGCAACGACTACTTCACGGCGTTCGGCCCGACCAACGTGGCGCTGCACATCGTCAGCTCGGCGGTAGAGCTGGGCGACGCGGCCGACGTGATCCGCCAGGCGGAACGGGTCGACCCGGCGCGTCTCCCAGTCGGGCTGGCCGGGAGACGGTCGCAGGTCTACGTCGACTTGGCGTGGGCCTATGGGCAGGAACGCAACGACCCCGCGGCCGTGTTCTCGTTGATCGAGGCCGAGCGGATCGCGCCCGAAGTCCTCCGCCACGACGCGGCGACCCGCGAGCTGCTGGGCGCCTGCCTGCGCCGGGAGCGGCGCACCGCGCTGCCCGGCCTTCGCCCACTCGCCCGCCGGATCGGGATCATCGGCTGAGCGGCGTGTCATGTCGAGCTTCGCTGCTGATCCGGGCAACGTCTTGTACCTCGTGGTGTGCGCGGCCCCGCCAGCGCGCACGACGACCAGCGCAGTCATCGAAGCGGCGCAAAGGGCGGGGTGGGACGTGTCGGTGGTGGCAACCCCGACCGCAGCTCCCTGGCTGCCTTCGGGTCTGGTCGAGCTGACGGGGCATCCGGTCCGCAGCGAGACTCGCCGCCCCGACGAGCCCCGCTACGAGCCGCTGGCAAACGCGGTACTGGTGGCCCCGGCAACGTTTCATACGATCAACTGCTGGGCCGCGGGGCTCAACGACAGCCTGGCCCTGGGGGTGCTCAACGAAGCACTGGGCCGCTCGATCCCGGTCGCGGTCTACCCGTGGGTGAACGAGGCATTGCGGGCACATCCCGCCTTCGCCCGTAACATGGCGGTCCTCGAAGGTGCCGGCGTGTATTTCGCTGCCGTGGACCCCTCGAACCCGCCGGGCGAGGCGTCGATGGCATCCGCGGCCGTCGACGCGTTGGCACGCATCGCCGCAACGCCACCTTCCCTGTAGTTGTAGTGAGACACCGGCCCCGTCTGGGTCGGTGACTGCGCGTCGGGGTGACCGTCCTTTCCCGCGCGTGGTTCTCGGTCCACACCTGCGCGCCACGGGCGCACCCGCTGCCTGTCCTGTCTGGCTCTCGTGGGATGTGAAGCGGTGCCATTGGAGGAATCCCGCAGTTTTGTACTACCGCAGTTGTGTCACAGGAACGGCTGATGTTCGGTGGTCGCATTTGACAGATGACGACCATTGTTTGCCGACACGACGACATTGCGACCGCTCCTGCTCCGTCATCGTGGAGCGGGAAGATACGGCAGGAACGCGAGCGAACCGACAGGGCATCTCGTGCCCCGGTGCCGGGCTCGCTCGATGACCTCGAAGAGATCATCTGCCATCTTCTCCCGGCGACGACCCCGACCGATCTCATGGTCCGGCGCGGTCGTGACGCGCAACGGGCATGGTCACAGATCACGGCGAGCCCGCTGTATGAGGCGATGACCATTTGGGTGATGGCGGCCTGGCCGGACCAGATGCTCGACCGGGTGGACACCATGGCCCGCACCGCCATTGCCACCGCCCATCAGGTGCGCGACGGGCGGTGGAGCGTCGAGCGGCTGGCGGCCGTGGTCGCCAAGGCCGGACGACGCGGGGAGCACCACCCGGTCCACCGTCACCTCGGCCAGGAGGTGCGATCGGTGAGCTACGACGAGTTGCGTTTCGAGCTGGCAGACGAGGCAGCAGACACGTGCTCAGCCGGGTCCTCGCTTGGGCCAGCGGTCGTGGCGCACCTACGAGTGGCGGTCGGTGAGCACGCCTACATGGTCACGCCGACCGCCGCCGCGGTACTGGACCGCGCCGTGGATCTGGCGGTCGACCATCTGAACGCGGTCCAGGCCAAGTGCGTGGCGGCCGGCTGTCCGGACGGGTTGAGCGGCTTGGCGCTGCTCGCGGCGGCCCGCCCCACCCGGCGCGCCGCGAAGTCGAACCGCATCACCGACGTGTTCCGGGACCTGCCGCACCCGACGAGTGTGGCCCTGGCCCATCTGCTGTTGGGCACCGACCACCACCCCGAGGCGTCGCTGCTGTGGCGCCATATGTGCGGCCTGTCAGCAGCCGAGACCCCGGCGGGCGTAGTGGCGGACTGGCGGGCCGAGCTGCCCGCGCTGACCCCGACCATCGTGGCGTTCAGCGAACGGCGACGGCGGCGGATGCGGGACCGCTCCCGCCGGGGCGACGATCTTCGCCACACCTTCGAGCTGGTCGTGACGACTGGCCCGGACCTCCTCCCGCTCGCCCGCGCCGTCTGACTCGCACCCCACCAAGAGGGCCGTCGATGGTCGCTCCCCGGACGTGGGGGCGAAACCCGTCATCGGGGCGGGGCCGTTCCGGGAGGTTCGGTCATGGGCAGCGGTGCGAAGGGAGCAGGCGTCGGGATCGCCGGAGCGCTGCCCGCCCTCGTCGTCGGGCTGGTGATCCTGGCCGGCGGGACGGGTTCGTCGGCCGCCGCCCAGGGGGCGGCGGCGGTCTCGGTGCTCGGCCAGCTCCAACAAAACGAGTGCGTGGCGACCGGCCCGGTGCCTACCCTGAGCGCGGCGCAGGCGTCGAACGCCGAGACTATCGTCGCTGCGGCCGACGCTCTCGGGGCGGGCGGGAAGGGCGCGCAGATCGCGTTGATGGTCGCCTACACCGAGTCGGG
>JAJZJY010000662.1 GCA_021809885.1 Actinomycetes bacterium | reverse complement strand
GCAGCCAACAGGCCAGCGGCTCGCTCAGGGCTGCTCATCGTCACCTCCCAGGGACTCGAGGCCGGCGATGATGCGCTCGAGGTGGCCGAGCACGACACGGTGGTTGTCGGCGAGGCGACGCTGCCCATCGGCCTCGGCCGCGCCGATGAGCTCGCGGGTCTCGTCCGCTTGGCGTCGGTGGGTGGGCAGGAACTCGACGGTGGTCTGGAAGTCGGGACAGGTGAGGCACGCGTTGGGGTGCGGGCAGTCCTGCTTCGGTGGCCGGCCGCAGAAGCCGTTGGGCAGGCTGGCCTCGATGCGCGAAAGATGATGTTTGATCCACTCAGCGTCACTGGTGGGAGCGTCCGGGCTGTAGGGGAGGTGGCGACCGTCGATGTCGACGCGCGTCGCGCAGAACGCCTCGAAGGCCTTCCGGACGGTGGAGTCGAACAGACGGGCGTACGTGTCCGTCATCTGAGGGCTGGTGTGCCCGAGCAGGTGCTGCACGACGCGCTGTCTGACCCCTCGGTTGATCATCCGAGTTCCGAGCGTGTGGCGAAATTGATGAGCGCTGACGTGGATCCGACGGCCCGAACCGTCGTGCAGGCCGATCTCGTCCTGCCAGCGTCTCAGGCGCTGTCGCAGCGAGCCATAGGTGAACGGCCGGGCACCGTCGGGATTGGCCAGCGGCGCGGGGAACAACCACGGCGAAGCCGGCCAGCGCCGGGCGACCTCGTCTTGTTGGGCACGAATGGCTTCAGCGGCTCTGGCGGTGAGGGGGATGAGCTGCTCGGCGGCGACCTTGGTGTTGATGAACCGTAGGCAGGGCGAGCCGACGCTATCGGCCACCAGACAGTCGAGACGCAGCCGGCAGGCGTCGCCGGCTCTCAGGCCGGTCTCCATGATCACGATCACCAGGTGGCGCGTGGAGGGGTCTTCGAGCGCGCCGAGGGCGGTGTCGGATTCGAGTTGGGCCATGACGTCCTCGGGGACGAAGCGTGGCAACCCGGCCGGGCGGTGGGGCAGGTCGTCGCCGTAGAGGGCGGCGTCAGCCGGAAGGCAGAGCCAGCCCCGTCGGCGCGCCATCTCGAGAAAGCCGCGCAGGCTGGTGAGATAGCCGAGACGCGTGTTGGCGACCGGCCCATTGGCTGCCAGGTGTGCGAGGTACTCTTCGATGGTCACTCGGGTGATCACCGACGCGTCGTTCGCCTGGGGGTGGGCGTCAAAGAGCCAGGCGGCGAAGGTGCTCATGGCGGTCGCGTCCCTGCGGATGGCGCCGAAGGACATCCCGCCGACGAGGCGTGCCCGGGCCCAGGTCTTCACCGCGTTACGCAGCCAGGGCTGGCCGATCCGCTCGAAGCTCACCCGGTAGTGACCGACGGTGACCGGGACGCCGAGGCGGTGGGCGTCCCATACGTCGCGTCCGTACTCGGCCTCCACCCCGCCACCGGTGGCGACGGCGTCGAGCTGACGCCACGCGTAACGCAAGAAGCCCACCGCGCTCGCTTTCGTGGTCTTGCCCAGCGGTGGCAGAAGATCGACCCATCCACTGAGCGAGCGCTCGAGCACCGAACAGGCGCCGGCCCCAGCCAGCATCGCCACCACTGGGCGAACGGCCACCGGTCGGATCCCCCGGCCTCGCTCGTCATGGCGGCACTGCAGCACGAAGGCGATCTCGACCCGGCAGTCCTCGCCAAGAGCTGACAGGTCGAACACCTGATCGACACGGGGCTCACCTGGCCGGACCGGCGCCGCAGAGGCGACGAAACCAGCCAGCTCCGGTCTGCCCCGGTTCACCCATCGGGCGTGGTGAGCAGTGCATATGCCCCTCGAGCGTGAAGGTCGGTCGCAGCCTTCCACCGCGCAGCGCCGACCGACGAGCACCGGGTCTGTGGGGTCGGGACAGATGACCGCCTGGTTGAACTCGGGCCGCAGCAGCCCCATGATGCACAGAGCGAGGGGCTCGGGCCGATCGAAGAAGGCCGCAGCGGTGGCGCTCATCGGAGCCCCGCCTTGATGAGCTCGGCGCGCAGGTCCTCCACGCCGAGGTGCACGTAGGTTCCGCTGGTGGTCGTCACACTCGCGTGGGTGAGCAGCTTGGAGACCACCTCGATCGGGACCCCCGAGCGGACCCACTCGCTCGCCGCGGAGTGGCGAAGAACGTGCAGGCTGAAGTCGATCCCGGTGCGTGCCCGCAGCCGGTTGACCAGGCCGGCCACCGCCGAGTAGCGAAGCGGCCGGCCAACCGGAGAAGCGAAGAGGTTCACGAACACGTAGTCGCTGTCGATGTCGCCGTACTCGTCGAAGAGGTACTCGCTGTAGAGCCGCACGAGCCCCGCAGAGACCGGGATCGCCATCTCGTCCCGGCACTTCGCCCGTGCGCCGTTCGCGTTGGCAGAGCGCGGCACGATGCGGATCGTCTTGTCCCTACTCACGAAGTCGCTATGGCGGAGACCAAGGGCCTGACCAACCCTCATGCCCGTCTCCGCGAGCAAGGCAATGAGGAAGCGGTCGCGAAGGTGCTCGCAGGCTGCCAGCAACAACATGATCTGTTCGGGATTCAACGTCTCAGGAAGCCGGCGCGGCGGCTTCAGCCGCACCGGGCGTCGAGGCGCCTTGCGCGAGCGCCCACCGACGCCCTCCAAGAACGGCCGATACGAGCCGCGCCCGCCGCGCCGCCACTGCACCAGCTCGGCCGCCACCGCGAGGCCCCTGCGGGCGTGGAAGTCGTAGAGGCCGAAGACCGCCGCCAGATGGCGGTTCACCGTCGAGGCCGCCCGAGCCGACACGGAAGTATCGATCGGGATCACCACATCGTCACCTGGACGCCGGAGCCAAGAGACGAACCGGCCGACCTCGTCCAAGCCGACCGCATCCCACTCCACGCCCCGAACGGCCAGGAACTCGAAGAACAGTCGCAGACTCGACGCGTAGGCCCTCAGCGTGTTCGGGGAGCGCTCGATCGCCTCCAGGTGAGCCAGGTAGACCTCCACCGGCTCCACCGGCTCGAAGCACTCATCGACCACGGTCCACGACGTGTCGCCGCCGGGCGACACCACCTTCTGCACCAGCATCGACGTCGGCATCCAACCTCCTCAGCGAACACACGTTCGACCGAGGGCAAGTTGTACACGCCGGGTGCGACACCCACGACGTCAGAGACGCGATGCAGATAACCGAGTCCGAGCCAGGACCTCAGGAACAGGCGCCGGCTCGTTGGTCACCTCGTAGACACCCGGGATCCCGGTGTAGATAACGATGCGGTTCCACTTCGAAGTCCCCGGCGGGTAGTGGCAGACCGTGATCTCAAGGCCGGTCTCTTGGGCGAACTTGGCCAGCTCTACTTTCCAGAGCCTGACTCGTGCACCGTTGGACCCGCCTGCGTCCGCGGTGATGAGGAGCTTCGTGGCCTCCGGGAAGCGGGGCCTTCCCATG
>JAJZJY010000661.1 GCA_021809885.1 Actinomycetes bacterium | reverse complement strand
CGCTGACCTGGGCGATGGCCTGGCGGGCTCGGCGGCCGCCGGGCAGGCGCACGACCCGCTCGGCCACCACCTCGGTGCGGCTCTGGGTGGTGCCGCCGGAGCGGAAGAACCGCCGGCGTACCCGGCCGACGACCAGTACCTCTTGGTCGAGGTCCAGGGTGGTCGCCCACGCCGGCGCCTCCACCCAGGTGACCGGCACCGTCTCGGCGGGTGCCCTCGACGAGCGGACCGTGACATCGAGCGCGAGGACCATCGCGCCCGACGGCAGCACCCGTTGCTCGGCAGGCCTCGACAGTCGACCGGACACCGCAACCACGTTCAGCATCTGTCATCCCTCCGTGGGTTCGCCGGCACAGGCCGGTCGGGAGCGTTGAGCCCACGTGGACCTGGGCGATGGGGAGGGAGGAACCCCCGAGAGGACCGACGTCTACCCTACGCCGGGGGTGGGACCGCCACCGCCGGTCATCCTCGTTCCCGGGGTCCTGGGGTTACCGCAGCTCAACGTGGCAAGTGTCGGGTGCCCCCCGGGTGTCAGCGCAGGGCACGCATGCGTTGGCGCACGTCGAAGGCTTCGGGATCGACCGCCGCCACGCGCCGGAAGAGCTCCCGGGCCCTCGGCAGCTCGCCTGCTCGCTCGTAGAGGTCAGCGAGGACGTACCACTGCCGGAGGTGCCGCTCGCGGGGGCGCTCGACGTGGCGGGAACCCTTCTCGAGAAGAGCAAGAGCGCCGCTGACGTCCCCCTGGTCGGCGCGACAGCCGGCAGCCACGATCCGGCCCTCGGCGACGAGGTCCGCGTCCGGGGATGCCGCCCGCAGCTCGTCCCACAGTGCGTCCGCCTCCCGGTAGCGCCGGAGGGCGCGGTAGCAGTCGGCGAGCACGGGGTGCTGGTCGTAGGAGCCCGTCAAGTGCCGGTAGGCCTCGAGCTCCTTCGCCGCAGCTTGCCACTGGCCCACCTGGTACAGGGCCAACCCATTGAGCTCGCGGACCGCCGGGGAGTCGGGGGCTTCGGCGGCGAGCGGCCGCAACAGCTGGCGCGCCTCCTGGTAACGCTCGTGCCGGTAGGCGCGACTGGCGCCGGCCAGCCGCCCGGCGAGGCGGCCGCCGCGCTGGGCACCCACGGCGGCGGTGAGCTCTGCCACCACCGGCTGCGGCGCTGCATAGCGGTGACCTCGGGCCGTGCTGCTCTCGTCGTCGCGCGTCGCGCCGGCGCTACCCGCCCGGCGGAGAGGCGAGCCCCCGGCAGCGGCTGGCTCCTCGTCCACATCGGTCTCGGCGACCCACACCTCCTCCGGCTCCCACCGCCGCCGGCCCCGGTCCTGGTTGGCGGCCTCCCGCCAGAGCTCCGAGGCGGTCGGGCGGTCGGGGCTCGGCTGGCGCATGACCTCGGCGGCACCCCGGCGGGCGACCGAACCCCAGCCGCCACCGGGCGGCCTGGGCGTATCGACGCGTCGCGGAGGGAGCTCTGGTCGCGCTGGGCTGCCGGTGGCGCGGCTGCGGGTCGACCCGCCAGCGCGGGGGCGATCCCGGCGGTTGGTGGACCACAGGCCTGAGCGGTCCTTCCCTGTCGCCCTGTCAAACCTGTCGCGCTGCGTCCCTGAGGCCTGTGGCCCACTGCCGCGGCCGCTGGGAGGGATCAGTCGAGGACCAGCGCCGCTGCTGCTCCGACTGGGACTGCTGCTCCGACTGGGACTGCTGCTCCGACTGGGGTTGGAACCGCTGCGGTCCTCCGGGCGGCGTGTCGTCGAGGACCCCATCCGGCCCCGACCGGCGGTCCGCCCTCGTCGCGCGATCCCGGCCGGCCCGGTCACAGTGCCGTCGCGATCCCTGCCTTGCCAGCCCCCTCGCCGCCGTGGGCTGCGCCCCTCGCCTTCTTGCGGTGCGGATTCCTGCAGTGCGGCGTCAGACCAACGGCCGGATGAAGAGCCGGCCGTGCGCCCCCGGAGCCGGGTTCGACCAGCCTGTCGGGAGGGATCGGGGCTGGCGCTCGGCTGCCGGTAGGACCGGCCGGCCCCACTGCCCCCGTGCGCGTCCCAAACCCGGCGCTCGCCGTTACTCTCCCTGCGACGCACGACGCCGCGCGCCGTGCCGGCTTCGCCGCCTCGGTCTCCCGGTTCACGGCGCGCTGCGCCCTGCCGGCCTGCCCGCCCCTGCGCCACGGGGCTGCGAGCAGCTTGCCGGCTGTTCGACGGCCGGGGTGTCTCCGAGCCGCGGTGGCTACGGCCAATCTTCTGGGGAGGGCGAGAAGGTCGCCGGGCTTCGGCCATAGGAGCGACATCGTACCCGGGCACGCGGAAGAGGCCCCCGGCGGGCGGGGGCCTCTTCGACGACTGTTCCGGCGGCGTCCTACTCTCCCAGGGGGCAACCCCCCAAGTACCATCGGCGCTGGCGGGCTTAACTTCCGTGTTCGGGATGGGAACGGGTGTGACTCCGCCGCTATGGCCACCGGAAACCTTGCCGGCCGCGCTCCGGAGGAGCGCGGCCGTGGCGAGGGTGGTCCCTCGAGCCTTCCATAGCGAGCACGGGCGTGTGTTGGTCCAAGCCCTCGGCCGATTAGTACCGGTCGGCTGAACACATTGCTGTGCGTACACCTCCGGCCTATCCACGTGGTCGTCTACCACGGGCCTTACCTGGTTGACCCAGTGGGAAACCTCATCTTGGAACGAGCTTCGCACTTAGATGCTTTCAGCGCTTATCCCTTCCGCAGGTCGCCAACCAGCCGTGCCCTTGGCAGGACAACTGGCACACGAGAGCTGCGTCCGTCCCGGTCCTCTCGTACTAGGGACAGCCTTCCTCAGGTTTCCTACGGCTGCACCGGATAGGGACCGACATAACTGTTACCACACGGCCGACATGTCGGCCGGGGGTCAGGTCATTTCTGCCTGACTCTGCGTGTCGCCACGCAGATCGGACCATATCTTCACCGCCTCCGGCGGTGTCCGGCATATGGTCTCTGAGGATTCTCGACGCCAATCTACCGTATGGACTTCACAAGGTCATCGCGTCGGCGGACGACGTATACCAGACTGTTGTCCACTGATTCACGATGGTTCACCTGTACCCGTCCACACGCCAGCCTGTGCATGAGCAGATCGAGCACCTGACGGCGCTCGGGATCATGGCTGACGTTCTAGGCATCGAGCCTTTCCTGCTGATTGTCCGCGCCGATCAGATTGTCACTGCCGATGCGCCACACCCTAACGACGGGGGTGTGACAGCACGGACGAGTACTGTCGGATACTCGGAGTTTCCAGCATATAGCCGAATTTATAGACAGCGCGGTCAACTCACTGTCTCACGACGTTCTAAACCCAGCTCGCGTACCGCTTTAATGGGCGAACAGCCCAACCCTTGGGACCTACTTCAGCCCCAGGATGCGACGAGCCGACATCGAGGTGCCAAACCTTCCCGTCGAT
>JAJZJY010000660.1 GCA_021809885.1 Actinomycetes bacterium | reverse complement strand
GCGTTCCGGGTCGAAGTCCAGCCATTGGGAGGGGACCATTCGCTCGGGGTGACGAACGTGTGGTGTAGCGAGCGGGGCGAGCCTGCCGCACGCTGGCCGGTACAACCCACACGGCACACCGCCCACGCCCATATGACACACTTCTGACACGACGAAGTGCCGGGTCGCCGCTTGAGAGGCTCTACGGCGAACTCGCCAAGCCTGTCACCAGGTACTTTCTTCGGTCGGTCGGTCGGAACGAGCGATGGGAATCGAACCCGCGTTCTCAGCTTGGGAAGGGGCTGTCCCGGCTTTCGCTCACCAGCACTTTCGTATATTCCGGCAAGTCAGAGGCCCTTTCGGCTTGACCAACCGCGCCCGGATGCGACCGGGTTCCACCGACCGTTGTGGCACGAATGTGGCACGACTCAGGCATCGAGTTAGGGGCTGAACGCGAGGCTCCTCGGGTAGCTGGCGGCAAGACGAAGCTTCCCCACCGGCGCGCTCGCGAGGCCGCGCAGCTGTGCGCCTCGCCCGATCTCGTCTTGCGCTGACTACACTGTAGTCATGTCGCATCCTGTATCCGTGCGCTTCCATGACCCGCGGGTGGCCGATCAACTCAAGGCGGAGGCGATCGCTCGCAGCGCCTCGACGTCCTCGTTGGCCGAGGAACTGATCGACGAAGGACTACGAACTCGTCGCCATCCACTGGTGAGCTTTCGCGACGGACCGGCCGGCCGCCGTGCTCATCTCGTCGGTGGTCCCGACGTGTGGGAGGTCGTCGAAGGCCTCGTGGGAGGCGACGTTCCTGTCGCCGAGCGGATCACCCGAGCAGTCGAGGTGTTCGGCCTTCCCGGCCAACTCGTCGAGGCCGCTCTGGCCTACTACGCCGAGTTCACCGAGGAGATCGACGGCCAGGTCGGCGCCAACCGCAAAGCGGCCGAGGAAGCCGAAGCCCAGTGGCGGCGCCGGCAGGACCTGCTGGCGAGGTGAAGCTCCTGCTCGATACCCATCACTCGCGGCTGGCAGCCGAGCGACGTCGAGCCGAGGGCCATGACGCGGCCGCCGCAGCCGACGACCCGGTCCTCGCATCCTTGCCGGACGAAGAGCTCTTGCGGGCAGCGAGCCGATCCGGCCGGGCCGTGGTCACCGAGAACGCCCGGGACTTCGACCGCATCGTACGAGGCTGGGTGGTCACCGGCGAGCATCACGCTGGCGTCGTGTTCACCTCGCCCCGCCGCTACCACCGGGGAAGCAGCTCGTATCCGGCCAACCTGGTCGCGGCGCTCGCGACGTTGATGGCAGAGCCTCCCAGCGGTGATGTCGACTGGGTCTACTGGCTCCCGTAGCCCCCACCAATCCCGTCGGAGCGCGACGGCACGCCACCCTCAGCGCTCCATACGTGCCGTTACGCGCTCCGGTCCCGCCTTCCGCAGTCGTCGTTCTGGGGCGTCGTTCTGCTCTCCGGCGGCGCAGCGCAAAGGGCTGGTTTCAGCTCGTTTCTGGACCGGGTGTGGGGGTGAGGGCGCCAAGGTCGTTGGTGACGTAGGCGAGCATCTCGGCGGGGAAGCCGGCAGCCAGATTGGACGGCAACTGATGCGCGATCTGGGCGAGGAGCGCGGCGGCCGCCCGGGCGGCGGTGGTGAGGGCGTCCAGGTCGACCTCGGTGACGGTCGCCTGCATAGCGGCGGGGAGGAGCTCTGGGGCGACGTCCACGATGCTGGTGAGCCCGAACTGGGGGTCGCGGGCACCGAGAACGACAGCGAACAGCTTCCACAGCTCGTCGCGGGCGGTGCCGAGACGAGCGTGCGCCTCCCACGCTGAGCGGCGCCGCAGGTACTTGCCGACATCGGCGAGGGCTGCGCAGGCGTGGAACGCCCACTCCCGCAGAGTGGACGGCTCGACGCCGGGCGCCTGCCCGGTAACGGTGACCGCTCCGTGAGGGTCGTAGAGGACCACCGTGTCGGCGGGAAAGGTAGCCGTGGCCGAGCCGAGGACAAGGTCGATCTGGCTGCGGTCGACGTATTGGACAAAGATCCGCTGGTGGCCACCGGGTAGGCGATGGGTGAGGCTGTCCACCGCCTCGCCCAGGTCCAGCAGCGCTCGGCGGATCCGCTCGGCGATACCTTCGTCGTCAGAGTCGACGCCGAGGGCGAGGTCCAGGTCGGAGAGCGCGTCCGCGTTGCCGCGGGCCAGCGAGCAGCCAACAACCAGCCAGACCGCCGCAGGGTCCTGCTCGCAGAAGGCGAGCAGGCCCTCGAGCAGTCGTCGCTGAGCGGCGAGCTGGTCGGGTAGCGCCTCCATCCAGGTCCGCCCGGTCCGCTCGCGCACCGCGGTCACGATAGGTCATCGCGCCCGCTCTGGACGTTCTCAGCTCGAGCGACTACCCCTACACGAGGCCCTCCCAGAGGTGCCGTTCCGCGCCCGTGCCTGACCACCGCAGTCCGTGGTTCTGGCGCGTGATTCTGCGCCCGCTTCAGGAGGCCGAGCGCGCGACTCGGGGCGACGCCGCCAGCCGGGGAATGATGTTCCTCGTGGACACTCCCGTATTCGTCGTGGTCGACGGACCCCCGGCGAGCGGCAAGTCGACGCTCGCCCCCGCCTTGGCGCAACGCTTGCGTCTACCGCTGCTGGCGAAGGACACCATCAAGGACGCTCTCATGGAGGTCGTGCCGCCGACCGACGTCGAGCACTCTCGACAGCTCGGACAAGCCGCCGTGCGCGTCATGCTCGCCCTTGCCGCCGCCTCCCCCATCGGAGCGGTCCTCGAGAGCAACTTCTACCGCAGCCGCGCCGCTGCCGAGCTTGCGCGCCTGCCGGGACGGGTTGTGGAGGTGTTCTGCCGCTGCGACCACGAGATCGCCAAGGCCAGGTACCGGAATCGGGCCGGCACCCGCGCCGCAGGCCACTTCGACCATCTCAGGACTGACGGCGAGCTGTGGAACCCCGAGGTAGCCGAGCCCGTAGCCGGGGGGTGGCCGGTGATCGAGATCGACACCAGCACCCCCGTGAAGCTGTCGGCGGCCATCGCCGCCCTCCGCAGCGCCGCTCCCTGGTCTCTCCCCAACTGATCGATCTTGTGCTCATCCCGCCAGCTCGTACCAGCGGTGCCGATATTAGCTCGGGAGTTGTCTAACTCGACTTTCGCATCTATGCGGGCACGTCCTTCCAGGCCAGGCGGATGACCGAGATTTCTTGTGGGGTGACTGGTCCGGAGTCAACCCGCTGAAATTGGGCGGCGATGATCACGCGGCGGAGCTTGGCGAGCATGTCGAGGACCGAGGGGCGAGCCTTCTGGCGGTACCATGGGGCGAGGGCGCGGGCGGCGGCGACGTCTCCGGGGTGGTGGCCGGCGGTGGCGTACCACAAGATCGCCAGGGTGTTGACGGTGAGCCCGAAGGGGACGGTGCGTTTCACTGCTTGTTCGACGCGGTTGCGG
>JAJZJY010000659.1 GCA_021809885.1 Actinomycetes bacterium | reverse complement strand
TCTCGTGCGATACGTGGCCGGCGCGATGGGCGACGACGGCTTCGACCACGGCGGCTACCCGGGCATGATCCGCCAGCTCGCCAGCCTCGCCCTCGACGCCGCCGGGCGTATCGGCTGAAGCCGGGCACCGTGGCCGACCTCGCCTCGCTGCACTCGTGGCCCGTCCTCGACCACCCGGCGCTCGTCGTGTGCCTCGAGGGCTGGATAGATGCCGGGCAGGCCGCCGCCACCGCCATGGCCACGCTACGGGAGAGCCTGCCCACCCAGATGGTCGCCACCTTCGACGCCGACGAGCTGATCGATCACCGCGCCCGCAGGCCGATCCTGCGCATCGACGCCGGGGTGGAGAAGGATCTCCGCTGGCCCGAGCTGCGCCTCGAGGCAGCGAGCGGCGCCGCCCGCGGTGGGGGACGCGACCTCCTGTTGCTCTCCGGGCCCGAACCAGACATGCGCTGGCACCGCTTCGTCACCGAGGTGATCGCCCTGTCGTCCCGGTTGGGGGTCGAGCTCGTGCTGGGGCTGGGAGCGTTCCCGGCGCCTGTGCCGCACACCCGCCCGGTGCGCTTGGCGGGGACCAGCGTCGACGGTGCCCTCGCCCAGCAGATCGGCGTGGTACCGGCCATCATCGACGTGCCTGCAGGCGCCCAGGGGGTGCTCGAGCACGGCTTCGGGCGGGCCGGCGTGGCGTCCGTCGGACTGTGGGCACGGGTACCGCACTATGCCTCGGCGCTGCCCTATCCGGCGGCGTCCGCTGCCCTCCTCGACCGCCTCGGCGCCCTCGCGTCCTTGGAGGTCGACACCTCGGACCTGCACGCCGCTGCCGCCGTGACCGCTGCCCACATCGACCAGCTGATCGCCGGCAGCGACGAGCACGCCGCCATGGTGCGCCAGCTGGAGCTGACCCACGACGAGGAGGAGGGTCTCGGCGACACGCCCATGGGGGACCTGCCCTCCGGGGACGAGATCGCCGCTGAGCTGGAGCGGTTCCTGCGGGGGGAGCGGTAGCCCGGGGGCGCCGAGAGCCGTGCCACCACGCTGGCCGGCGGCCCCTCAGTCCCGTTGGGCGGCGACCTCAGGCCCGTTTCGTGAGCACGACGCTCACGATCCGCCCCGGCACCACCACGACCTTGGCGACCTCCCGGCCCTCGGTCCAGCCCGCCACGCCGGCGAGCGCTGCCGCCTCCACGTCCGCTCCACCGTCGCGTCCGGCGTCGGCGCGACCCTCCGGCGGCCGCCGACGGCGTGGGTGCGGGACTGCCCGGGCGACCACTTCGCCGTGGCGCCGAAGCGGTTCGTGCTCAGCTGCGCCGACGCTAACACCTACCTCGAGCAGATCACCTGAACCGGCTGGGGCGCACCCCAGGCGACCGGCCGGGCGACGCTCGTGGAGAACACCTGCACACCCGACTGCGCCGCCGGGAAGTACGTCTCCGAGCCCGCCCAGCTGGCTCTCGGCGACCTGCGCGACCGGGCGGGACGTTGGGACTACGGCTACGTGTGGATGCGCCCCGACCTACCCAACCACCTCCGGCTCCGCCGCTTCCAAGGGTCCCTGTACGGCTCGGGTCGAACGTCTCGTCGTTGACCGAGAGCGGAGCGCGAGCCCCGTCCGTGAGGGCGGGGTCGAGCGACCCCGGTAGCGTCGCGCCGGCCGTCGATCATCGACGGCCCGTAGGGGTCGCAAGCAGCTCCAGAATAAGTCAGTGATACACCACGTACGAGTGTTCTAGTGATAGGCTCGGTGTGTGAATCTGACCGAGTGGGCACGCCGTCAGGGCATCCACCCGCAAACCGCGTACAACTGGTTCCATGCGGGCACACTCCCGGTGCCTGCGGTCAGGGTGAACCAGCGGACGATTCTCGTCTCTCCCGACGCCGCTCTGTCGGCTCCGATCGAGGCTCTCGGGCTTTATGCCCGGGTCTCCTCTCATGACCAGCGCGCAGACCTTGACCGCCAGGTGGCCCGGTTGAGCGAGTGGGCAGCGCAGACGGGCCAGCCGGTGATCCGGGTCGAGGCAGAGGTTGGCTCGGGCATGAACGGGTCGCGGACCAAGCTCCGCCGGTTGCTCGCCGACCCCAAGGTCTCCGTCGTTGTCGTGGAGCACCGAGATCGCCTGGCGCGGATGAACGCAGAGTTGGTTGAAGCAGCGCTGGCTGCTCATGGACGGCGCCTGGTGGTGATCGACGAAGGTGAGGTCGACGACGATCTGGTGCGGGACATGACCGAGGTGTTGACCAGCTTCTGTGCCCGCCTCTACGGGCGCCGCTCAGCCCGCAACCGGGCAGAGAAGGCCCTGCGCTGCGCCGAGCACGATGTGGGTCCGATGGCACTGTCACACCCGAAGGGGACAATGGTCCCATGAGCCACCGGGGAGCGAGGCTGCGCCCGATAGCCGAGGCGTTCGTGATCGCCGCCCCTGGCGGGGCGAGGGTACGCACGCGCTTGGTCGTCGACGACGCCGACCGAGGAGTCCTCGAAGCTGTCGGTGCTCACCTCGGCGCTCTGGCGTCGGGGGATCTCGCGACGCGAGTGTCGGAAGGGGCTCTTGACGCCGAGGCGAGAGCCGTGTCACGCAAGGACCGCAAGAGGGAGCTCACCGCCGGGTCTTCGTCGCGTTGGGCGGGGGCGATCACCCGCAGCACCGAGGACTCCTACGGTCTGGCGAAGCGCAACCTGCAAGCCGAGCGGGACTCTTTGCGTGCCCGGATCAAGACGATCACCGCCAGGGTCAAGGTCTCTCCCGGCGAAAAGAAGGGACGCCGCTACGGCTATGCGAGTGCGGTGGAGCGATGGGAGAAGCAGCGCCGAGCCCAGGTGCTCTCCGCCCGCCTGGCCGACGTCGAGGCCCAGTTGGCTACCGGTGCCTACTCGATCTGTCGGGGCGGCAAGCGCCTTGCCCGTGCCCGCCACAACCTCGAAGCCGCAGGTCAGAGCGTCGGCGAGTGGAGCGGCGAGTGGGAGGCGGCCCGCTGGTTCATCACCGCGGACGGCGAGGCCGACAAGGCGTGGGGCAACGAGACCATCCGTTGGCATCCGGTCGAGCGCTGGCTGGAGATCAAGCTCCCGGCCCCGCTCGCCGGACTCGCCAACCGCCCGCACGGGCGCTACCGGCTCGCCTGCCAGGTCTCATGGCCTCATCGCGGGGATGAGGTTGCTGCTCGAGCGACCGGAGGGTCTATCCGCTACGACATCTGCTACGACGCGTCCAAACACCGCTGGTACGTCGACGCGTCGTGGCGCACACGCAACCAGCCGATCGCCTCCCTCGACCAGCTGCGCCGGGGGCCGGTAGTCGCTGTCGATCTCAACGTCGGGCATCTCGCTGTGGCTGTCCTCGACTGCTACGGCAACCCGATAGGCGTGCCGACCACGATCCCCCTCGTCCTCGACGGGCTGGAAGCGTCGCATCGAGACGGCCTCAT
>JAJZJY010000658.1 GCA_021809885.1 Actinomycetes bacterium | reverse complement strand
ACCGAAGTGCTCGCAGCGATTCCCGCAGCGGGCGAGCGCCTCGGCGCGCTGTGCTGCGCTGAACGCCCGCTGCGGGTCGAGCGGCCGGCGGCGGCGGCGGCCGGCGATGCCCCCGACGACGACGACGGCGACGGCGGCGACCTCGAGCTCTCCGCCGGTCAACGATCCTCCTCCGCTTCCTCGGGGCGGCGCGCACCCGCGGGGTCAGGGCTGTCTGGCAGGCTGTCGGGGTCGAACAAGCGCAGTTGGCCGGGGATGACCGGGACCCGGGGCAGCGTGGCGATGGTCGTCATGGCCTACATGGGGGCGGCGCAACGCCCCGGCGCGAATCGGCGCATGGGCCCCGGCGTGGAGCACTCTCAGCGCGGCGATCGAGCCCGGCGAACCGACGGCTTCGGCTTCAGCCTGGTCGAGCTGATGGTCGTGCTGCTCATCGCCGCGGTCCTCCTCGGGATCGGCATCCCCACCTACCTCGGGGCCCGGCGCCACTCCGAGCACGTCGCCGCCCAGGTCGCTCTGACCACGGCGCTGACCGCCGCCCAGGGCTACTACAACGCGCATGAGTCCTTCGCCGGGCTGAGCGCGTCGCAGACGCAGGCGCTCCAGCCGAACCTCGCCTACGCCAGTACCTCGTCCCCGCCAGCGGCGGGGGGCCGGATCGTCGTCGGGGTCCTCATAGGCTCGGGCACCAGCGGCACCAGCGGCACCAGCGGCACCAGCGGGTCCTCTGGGACCTCCGGGTCCTCCGGGTCCCAGAGCCTGTCTCTCTCCGCTGCCGCCGCCGACGGCACCTGCTGGTACGCCCTGGACGTGGAGTCCACCGGCAGCGCCTGGATCTCCGGCACGGCGGGCACCTCCGGCTCCGCCACCCCGGGGATCTCGACCCCCGGGGTCTACTACGGGGCGAGCCCTGCCCCGTCGTCGGGGTCGTGTGCCCCCGAGACCCCCGGCCAGGCGCCGGCAAGCGGCTGGAAGCCCCGGAGCTCCTCGACGTCACAGTCGGGGTGGACCGACGTCACCGCCGCCTGACGGCGAGACCACCGGTCACACCGCAGGGGCCAGGATCGGCCGACTAGCCGCGGCGCCGGCGGGCTGGCGCACCGATTCGGAGAACACCACACACGTATCGGCGGGAGGCCACCAACGGCCCCCTGCCACACACCACACGCGCACAGCGCAGACACAAGGAAACGAGACGAGATCATGAACAGCATCAGCATCGTCGGCAACCTCACCCACGACCCCGAGCTCCGGTTCGGGGCGAGCGGCAAGGCCCGTGCCAGTTTCACCGTGGCGGTCAACGAGCGCCACGGTGAGGACGAGGAAGTCGCCCACTTCCTGCGCTGCACGGCGTTCGGCACGCTCGCCGAGAACGTCTGCGAGACGCTGCGCAAGGGCCACCGGGTGGTCGCCGTCGGACGGTTCAACACCTGGAACAGCGAGCTCACCCTGGAGGGCGGCGACGTGAAGCGGATCAACAACGTCGGCCTCACCGTCAGCTCGATCGGACCGGACCTGCTGTGGGCCCGGGCCCGGGTGGCCAAGGTGGACCGCTCCACGGACGACGCCCCGGCTGCCGAGACCAAGGCCCCCGCCGCTGCTGCCCGCAACCCGGTCAACGGCAACGGTGACGCCCCGGCCCCCGACGACGTCGACGAGCCGGCCCCGGCCCGGGCGTCCAAGCCGCGGGCCAAGGCGTCGGTCCCCGCCGGAGCCGACGACGAGGAGCCCTTCTAGGCCGCCGGGCAGGGCTGGCCTGCGAGTCGGCGCATAAGAGAGGGGGAGGAGGCCGCAGCGATCCCCTCCCCCTCTTGCCGCCAGCCAAGGAGCCGCCTCCGCTGGCGTCTGCGCATAGGGATCGGCAAACAACTCTTGCCGCCAGCCAAGGAGACGCCGTCTTGCCCCGCTTCTCGCCCCCGTACCGCCGCCGCCACGATGGCAGCCAGGCCGGTTTCAGCCTGGTCGAGCTGATGGTCGTGCTGCTCATCATCGCCATCCTGCTCGCCGTGGCAATCCCCACCTACCTGTCGGCGCGCGACCGGGCGGAGAACCGCGCCGCGCAGACGCTGCTGTCCAACGCCGCCCAAGCCGAGATGGTCGCCCTCTCCGGGACATCCGGGCCGGCCTCGCCGGGCGGCAACGGAGCCGGGCATCTCTCCGCCTACCTCGGGCCCAACGTCAAGTTCGTGAACACCTACCCCGTCAGCGGACCGGGGCAGATCTCCTACGGGTTCTTCAGCGGGGCCCCTGGGGATCCCTCGGGAGGGCTGATGAAGATGGCCTCCTGGTCTCCCGCCGGGGTCTGCTGGATGGCGCTCGCGTCGGTCGACAGCGTGTACTTCGACGGCGCGTCGGTCGGCAACCAACCAGGCATCTTCTACGGCGCATTCCCTACCTCCCCGACGAGCCCTTGCAGCCAGGAGCCCGAAGTGCCGACCTCCGGCTGGCGCCACTCGTGGGCTTCGGCGTCAGCGCACCTCTGAGCGCGCTCGCAGCGGCTTCAGCGGCCGGGGCGGGGTGCCTCGACGGTCGGACAGCGGTGGGCGGCCTCGGCGAGGTGGAACCGGCCGCAGCGGCCGCAGCAGACGACCTCGACCCGCTTCGTCCGGCCCTTGACCAGGGCGTTGAACGCCGCACCGGGGCTCGGGGCCCGCTCGATCCTGGCGTAGATCGACGCGTCGACGTGGTAGCCGTAGACCTCCCGGCGGGTGGTCATCACCATCGTCTGGCCGGCCCGGTCGTATCCGAGGCCGTTGACCCAGGTGGAGCGCACCCTGTTGGTCCGCACCCCGACCGCGGCGATCTTCTCCCGGCGGGCCTCGAGCAGGTCGCCCACGTCGGCCAGGGCGCGGGTGGGACGGCGGGCCTCGAGCAGGGCGGAGACCGCCTCGGCCGCCTGGGGGCCGCTCGGGCCGCCACCCATCCCGAGCGGACGGGTCGCCCACGTCCCGTCGTCGCAGCGGGTGACCCGGACCCAGCCGACCTGGGCGGCTCCGGAGCGCTCCGCGCCGCCAGCAGTGATCGACACCGGGACATCGAAGGTCGCCGAGCCAGCGGCGTCGGCGAAGCGGCGCACCGAGGCGACCGACGGCATCCGCACCGTCACCTCCGCCCCCCGGTAGGCCATCCGGTGAGAGAACGCCTCGGCGCCGTCGGGGCCGACGGCGACCCCCCGCTCCATGCGCGGGTAGGCGCCCTGCGCGTGCCCCGACTCGGCGGCCAGGTTGGCCCGCTCCCACCAGGCGTCCCGTCGGTCCGCCGCTTCGATGCCGGCCTGGGTCGCGAAGCTGGCCGGCGGGACGTAGCCGGCGGCGGCAAGAGCCTCACGGCGGACGGCGAGGCCGGCGGCGAAGCGGGCGGAGCTCTCGTCGAGCACCGGGTCGGCGCCTGGCGGGCCGGCATCTGGCAGATCGACGCCCGGGGGATC
>JAJZJY010000657.1 GCA_021809885.1 Actinomycetes bacterium | reverse complement strand
CGTCAGCGGCCACGAGCCAGTAGCCGTGCCCTGTGGGGGTCGAGGCCATGCCGACGACGTCGGAGACGTGGACGCCGATCCCTGGGAGCGAGCCGAAGTAGTGGGCGTCGCCGAAGGTGAAGACCCCGCCGTCTTGGCCGACGAGCCAGTAGCCCTTCCCAGCCGGTGTGGGTGTGGCGCCGGGGGCAGCGCTTGCGACCGGGGTGGCGGCGATGCCCACGATCGGGGCGTCGAGCGCCTTGCCGGCCATCGAGCCGAAGTTGACGGCGTCGCCGAAGGTGTCCACGCTGCCGTTCGCGGCAGCCAGCCAGTAACCGCCCTGGTCGAGGGTGGGCGCCATGCCGACGATCGGCGAGGTGAGCTTCGTCCCGCCCAGCGAGCCGGAGAAGTGGGCCTGGCCGAAGGTGAAGACGCCGCCGTCTGCGGCCGCCATCGTGTACCCCGAGCCGGCCGGGGGCACCATGAAGACCGCCTGGCCACCGGCGGAGGTGGTGATGGTGTTCGGGCTGGTGGTCGTGCTCGAGGCGCCGGCAACCCAGATCCCGTAGAAGTCCTCGCTGATCGTGTTGGCGGTCACGACGGTCCCAGAGAGCCTGGGCCCTGCGGGAGGCGGGATGGGGGACGCGCCGACCACGATCGCAGCGGGCATCGGTGGGCCGTCCGTGGACAGCCAGTCGTCGCCTGCGAGCTTGTTGGCGGTCACGGTGACACCCGACACCGAGTCGCCCGGGGCGTTCGAGTGGACGATGACGCCGGCGATCCCCGCGCCGGTGATCGTGTTGTCGGTCACCGTGACGCCGCTCAAGGTGGTGCCGGGGGTGTCCGCGGCGACGACCACGCCGCCGATGACCGGCCCGTGGGGCCCGAACTTCCCCGGAGCGCCGGTCACGGTGTTGCCCGAGATGGTGCCACCACTGATGCCAGCGCCCTTGTCGTAGGCGGCGTAGACGATGCCGCAGCCGGCGTAGTTGCCTGTCACGGTGTTTGTCGACACGGTGTCTGTCTTCGAGGCGTGCGGGACGGTGGCGCTCGGCTTGGGCCCACCCGGGTCGACTGTCGGCCCGTCGTCGGCCACCCCGATGCCTCCGCCGACATTGCCGGTCACCGTGTCGTGGTGGACGGTCGAGCTCGAGGTGCCGACGAGCTCGATCCCCTTGTTCTCGCTGATCTTCGGTGTCGGCGCGACGCCGTTGGCCTTCACCGTCGATGTCTCGATGGTGACCGACGAGGCGTCCTGGACGAAGATCCCGTGGTCGTTCGCCCCCGTCACGGTCACGCCCTTGATGGTCACCCCCGAGGTTGTCGGGGCCACGTAGATGCCGACGTCGCATCCTGTGGCACTGATCGTTGTCCCGCTCAGCGTCGATGTCGACGCAGTGACGACCTTGACCGCCGTGAGGCCGGTCGTGCCGGCTGGGACGCACGTCGCCGCCGCGCCCGCCGGAGCCTGGCCGAGCGCCATGGCGCCGGCACCGGCCAGCGTCACCACGGGCAGTCCGGCGAGGACCACCGCGTGACCGATCCACAGCCGCAGCTTTCTCTTCCCCCGCATACGCATCCTGCGCTCCTCTCGATCTGCGCTCTTTCTGAGAGCACATCCACGCGCTGGCCCACCCGAGGCACGCGCGCCCTCGGCGGAGAGAGTGAGACGCGCTGCACCGTTGACTGGGACACGCGGTGCCCGCCGGCCCCTGAGCCCACTCCGTCATGCAAACCCTTGCACCTGCGACGATCGCACACAATGGCCACGTGTCGGCCTGCTGCTCGCCTGGTGCAAGGCTTCTCTCCACAACCTCCCTCGACTCGCTAGGATGTCGTAGCGACACGATGTCAGGACATGGATGCCGTCTCGCCGCCTCACGATGCGGCGCGGTGACCGCGTGAGGGTGGCCGTGCTCGGCGCGGTGACCGCGTGAGGGTGGCCGTGCTCGGCGCGGGGCGGATGGGGCGCCGGCGGGCTGAGCTGCTGGCACGCAACCCGGCGGTCGAGGAGATCGTCGTCGGCAACCGGACTCGCCGGCCGGCGTCGCAGCTCGCTGCGGCCGTCGGAGGCCGAGCCGCCTCGTTGGAAGAAGCGCTCGGCGCGCATCCCGACGCCGTCGTGGTCGCTGCGAGCACCGCGGCGCACGCCGACCTTCTCGGTGCAGCGCTCGAGCTGGGCGTGCCCGTGCTCTGCGAGAAGCCGCTCACCACGTCGCTCACGACGAGCCTGGCGATCGCCGCTGAGGCCGACCGCCGTGGCGTGCCCGTCCAGGTCGGCTACCACCGCCGGTTCGACCCGGGTTTCCTCGAAGCACGGCGGGCGGTGCTCTCAGGTCGGCTGGGCACCCTCTACAGCGCGACCTCGGTGTCGTTCGACCACGACCTCCCACCAGCAGAGTTCCTCGTTGGCAGCGGCGGGATCTGGAGAGACCTGCACGTGCATGACTTCGACCTGCTGCGATGGGTCACGGGGCTCGAGATCGTGTCCGTCTTCGCCCTCCAGGCCGTCCGGGCGGACGAGCGTCTCAGGGCCTGGGGGGACGCCGACACCACTGCGGCGGTGGGGGTGCTGCACGGAGGCGCCCTGCTGTGCGTGCGAGGGGCGCGTCACGACCCCCGGGGCCAGGACGTGCGCGTCGAGCTCCTCGGATCGAGTGACAGTGTCGTGGCCGGCCTCGACCGCCACGCACCCTTGCACGCCCTGGGTGCACAGGACCAGCTCTTCGCGGGAAGGGCCTACGTCGACTTCCTCGAGCGCTTCGCACCTGCCTTCGCAGCGGAGACCGACGCCTTCGTCGAGCTTGCGTCCGGACGTCGTCCCAATCCGTGCCCGCCGAGCGAAGACATCGCAGCCCTCCGCGTGGCGCTCGCCTGCGCGCGCTCGGTCGAGCGCGGGGCGCCGCAGACGGTGGCGACAGCAGACGAGGCCGCGGACGAGACCGCAGGCGAGACAGCAGACGAGGCCGCGGAAGAGACCGCAGGCGAGACCGCAGGCGAGGCCGCAGGCCAAGACAGCAGACGAGGCCGCGGAAGAGACCGCAGGCGAGGCAGCAGGCGAGAAGGAGGGGCGCACACGATGAGAACGCTCGGCTTGGCCGTGGTCGGGATGGGCTGGATGGGCGAGCTCCACACGAGAGCGCTGCTGCGGCTGCCACATCACTACCCCGAGGTGCAGGCTCGGGTGATCCCGGTCGTGGTGGCCGACCCGCGCACCGATCGCCGGCAGGCGGCCGCCGATCGCTACGGCTTCACGCGCGCGACCGCGGAGTGGCGCGACGCTCTCAGCGATCCTGACGTCGACATCTTGAATCCTCCCCACGGCTGAAGCCGGGGGATTCCTGGCTCAAACCGCCCGGGCCGCAAGCTGTGGCTCGGGTCTTACGCTCTCAGCACCAGCAGGGACGAAACCGGCCCTGGCGACCATGTTGGCCGCAGCGTTCTTGTCCCGGTGCATG
>JAJZJY010000656.1 GCA_021809885.1 Actinomycetes bacterium | reverse complement strand
ATGGACGAAACTCAGTTTCACGCTGCCGGTCGTCGCGGACCTCGAGGAAGAGAACCCAGAGGACCGCCTCTGTGAGCCTGGGGTGCTCGTCTGTGACGACGACGCAGCGATCCGCGAGGTGGTGAAGACCATGCTCGAGGCCAGCGGGTACCAGGTGTGGACCGCGGCGAGCGGCGAGGAGGCCTTGGCGGTCGCCCAGGCCCGGCACCCCGACGTGATCGTGCTCGATCTTCTCCTCCCCGGGATCGACGGTCGAGAGACGGCACACGCGCTGAAAGGCCGAACGGAGACGGCCGACATTCCCGTCGTCGTGCTCAGCGTGCTGACCGCCGAGCAGATGGAGGTCGAGGGTGCTGCGTCCCGGGTTGGCAAGCCGATCGAAGAAGACTTGCTCTTGAGCGCTCTGCGCAATGCCCTTGGCGGGGACCATCGTCAGGCTCTGGTGGCGGAGGACGATCCCCAGCTTGCCGAAGTGCTCGAGGTGACGCTCGCCCGCCACGGTCTCAAGGTCCGCCGTGCCCGAACCGGGCGCGAGGCGATGCGGCTCGGTCGAGCACTCGTTCCGGACCTGTTGGTGCTCGACCTCGCGCTCCCCGGCGGAGACGGTTACAGCGTCGTCGAGTGGATGCGCGAGCAGCGCTGGCTCAGCACCGTCCCGGTGCTCGTCTACACCGCGTTCGACTTGGAGGAGGCCGACCGGGACCGGCTACGCCTGGGTGAGACCAAGTTCTTGACCAAGGGTCGGACGCCGCCTGCGCTGTTCGAGGCGAAGCTCGAAGAGCTGCTCGACTGGATAGCCCAAGAGGCCCCCCGGAAATGACCCGGCAGGCGCTGACGCGGCGCGTCTTGCTCGTCGACGACGAAGAGCTGATTCGCGAGGTCGCCGAGGTCGCCTTGGCGAAGGTCGGCGGGTGGGAAGTGCTCACCGCCTCCTCGGGGGAGGAGGGGTTGGGCAAGGCTGTCGCCGAGCGGCCCGACGCGATCCTGCTCGACGTCATGATGCCGGGTCTCGACGGGCCCGGCACCCTGGCACGGCTGCAGGCCGATCCGGCCACGGCGTCGATCCCGGTGGTGTTCCTCACTGCCAAGGTTCGCCAGTCCGAACAGCAGCGATGGATCGATCTTGGCGCCGCGGGAGTTCTCGTCAAGCCGTTCGACCCCATGTCGCTCGCCGACCAGGTGGCCGAGGTGCTCGGCTGGTGAAGTGAGCACGTCGGCCGGCCCCGCGAGCGATCCTGTGAAAGGAGCCGGTGACCCCGCGGTCGACCCCGAGGTCGCCGCCGAGTTGCAGGCACTGTGGGGGCGGTTCCAGGGCCAGATGCTCGCCCGGGTCGAGACGCTCGACGAGGCGCTCGCCGCGCTCGTCGAAGTTCGGTTGGACGAGGAGCTGCGCCGCCGGGCCGAGCGCGACGCGCATCGCCTTGCCGGCTCCGCGGGAACCTTCGGTCGTCATCGTGCCTCGGTGCTCGCCCGCTGCCTCGAGGAGCTGTTCGAGGGCTCAGCCCCGATCGATCGTACGGCGGTGCCGGACGCGCTGGCCCAGGTCGAATCGCTTCGAGATGAGCTGGCGAGCGCTCCTTCGGCTGGCAGCCCGGACGTCGACGTGCGCCCACTTGTCCTGGTCGTGCACCGAGACGCCGAGCTGGCTGGGGCGATCGGGCTGGCTGTCGAGGCGCGAGGACTGGCCTCGCATGTGGCCGAGGGCGTGTCGGTTGCCCACGCGGCGCTCGCTGGTGCGCACCCGGCGGTGGCCCTCGTGGACTTGGGCGAGGGGGGCGACGGCGTCTTGGACCTTGTTCGAGAGCTGAGCGCCCGGACGCCGCCGGTGGCGGTGCTGGCCCTGACCAGCGGCGCCGGCTTCTTGGACCGGGTCGACGCGGTGCGGGCCGGGGTCCAAGGGTTCCTTCCAGGTTCCCTCGCGCCGAGTGAGCTGGCGGGGGCGGCCGTGGCCATCATCGAGGCCGCCCAGCTGGATCGCTGGCGGCTGCTTGCAGTCGATGATGATCCGTCCGTGTTGGCTGCGCTGGTGGCGCTTCTCGAGCCTGCCGGCTCGACGGTCACCGGAGTGACCGAGCCCGAGGGGTTCTGGGCCGCGCTCAGAGAGACCACCCCGGACCTCGTGATCTTGGACCTCGACATGCCGGAGGTGAGCGGCATCGAGCTGTGCCGCCTGCTTCGAGCCGACCCCCGGTGGGCAGCGCTGCCCGTGGTGTTCCTGACGTCGCAGGTCGGTCGAGACACGATCGAGGCTGTCTTCGCCGCCGGCGCGGACGACTACGTCAGGAAGCCGGTGGTCGGTTCCGAGCTGGTGACCCGAGTCACCAACCGCCTGGAGCGGACCAGGATCCTGCGAGCCCTGGCCGAGACCGATCCGCTCACCGGCCTTGCGAACAGAAGGAAGTTCGAGGCCCAGTGGAACCGGTTGCAGGCGATGGCCGACCGCTACGACCAGCCGCTCTCCTTCGCGCTGCTCGACATGGACCACTTCCGAGACGTGAACAATCGGTACGGACACGAGGTCGGCGACGTCGTGCTGCAACGGATCGCTCAGTTGCTCTTGGAGCGGTTCCGGGGCGAAGACGTGGTTGCCCGATGGGGAGGCGAAGAGATCTCCCTCGCCCTGTACGGGATGACCCGTACCGACGGGGTGCGACGCGTCTCCGAGCTCCTCGCGGTCGTCTGCGACGAGGTGATGGTGACGCCGGACAGGCAGTCCTTCCGGGTCAGCTTCAGCGGTGGGGTCAGCGAGTACAAGGTGGACGGTGACGGGCTTCGCGACCTGTACCAGCGAGCCGACGAGGCCCTCTATGTCGCCAAGGCGCTCGGCCGCGAGCGGGTGCTCCCCGCCGGCCAGCAGCCCGAGCGCCACGACGACGATCCCTCGGTCGACGTCGTGGTCGTGGAGGACGACGACGTCGTGGCCGAGCTGCTCACCCACGCGCTCTCCGGCGGCGGCTATTCGAGCCTGCGCGTTCGTGACGGCCAGACCGCAGTGGGCCTCCTCACCGGCGCGTCACGACGACCGGCACGTCTGGTCCTGCTCGACATCAGCCTCCCGGGCCTCGACGGCTTCACGGTGCTCGAGCACCTGCGGCGCGAGGGTGTGCTCGAGGCGACGAGGGTCATCGTGCTGACCGCCCGATCCTCTGAGTCCGAGATCCTGCGAGCCCTCGAGGCCGGTGCGATCGACCACGTCGGAAAGCCGTTCAGCCTCCCGGTCCTCATGCAGCGGGTCCGGCGCGCCCTGGCGGGCTGATCGAAGATGGCTGGGGGCCTGCTGCGCCTCGTCGGCGTCGCCGAGCTGGGGGCGTTGTCGGCGATGCTGGTGGTCTTCATTGCACACAGTCTGTGGGTGGTGGTGACGGCCCGAACGACGGAGCGTCGGCTCGTGGCGCTGCGCCAGACCATGGTCCGCGCCGTCGGAGGAGAGGATGGACTCG
>JAJZJY010000655.1 GCA_021809885.1 Actinomycetes bacterium | reverse complement strand
GGAACGAGCCGCGCCGTGGTGTCGATCTCGCCGGTGTCGGGGTCGGTGTGGAACGCCTCGATGGCGACTCGGATGAGCTCCATCAGCTTGGGCGGCACGACCAGGACCCGCGATCCGGCGGCAGTCTTGAGGGTGGGCTTGTAGGGGACGGCGACGATCTGGCCGTGGTCGTCGCGCACGGTGAAGGTCCGTCCCCCTTGGCTTTGCACGGCAAGTAGGCCGGTGTCGCCGAGGTCGACGACGTCGGCGACGGTGATCCCGAAGGCCTCGGAGATGCGCAGGCCCATGATGCGCTGGATCCAGAAGGCGAGTTGGTGCACCGGGTGCAAATGGGAGGCGAGGCGCGCGCATTCACCGAGCGTGAGCGGCCGAGGCTGGCCACCTCGGGGCGCGTTGCGGGCGGCGGCCTTGTCGGCGAGCGGGGCGTCGAGACCTTCGGTGGGATCGAATCCGGGCGGGAAGAGGCCATTGGCCCGGGCGAATGCGAGGATCCGGCGCAGCACCCACAGGGCGTCGGCGACGTACCCCTGGGAGAGGCCAGCCGGTGCTTTCGCCTTGGTGGTGATACCGGCGACCGCGGCAACGGGAACGCGGACCCGTCCCACCTCGTCGCGGTAAGCGCCGGGGAGCTGACCGGCCCTCCAACGTCGCCGCACCGTCGGCAGACTGACACCGGCCGCTTCGGCTGCCCCGACCAGACCCAGCTCCCCATCCCGTTCGTCGCTGGTCACTGGGGCCAGCCAAGACAGCGAACAGCCGGTGCTGCCGGGCCGGTCGCGGCCGACGAGACGAAGGAGCCACTCGTGGGCCATGAGATAGGAGACGTCGGTGATCGTGGTGGTACGCGGCGCAAACCACGGCACGAGGTGTCCCTCGACGATGCGCCGAACCCGCTCGGCCCGCTCCGGGCCGCCCCGTCGCAGGTCTTCGTAGGCGGCAGCCATCCACGCTTGGGCCACCGACGCCACGTCAGGGCTGATCTTTCGGGGCTCGGGTCGGGCGGCCGCTTTGGGCCGTGTCGCTGGTTTCCGGGTGCGGAATCGGTCGGCATCGGGAAGCGGCCGGCCGGCCCGCACCGCGGTTACCGCCTGGGCCAGCCACGCTTGGGCGTCGTCCTCGGCGAGGAACGACTCGTCACGGCGGCGGGTGGCACCTTTGGCTTCGGGGACGCTCGCCCACCACAACCCCTGGTAGCGGCGGAGCGATCCGGTGAGCGGCCGGCCCATCAGCCCGCTGCCCGCTTGCCGAGCGTCTCTGTGGTCAGCTGGCGCAGGAACCGAAGCTCGTCATCCTGGCGGGCCACGACATCCTCCAGCGCGGCAACCCGGGCCAGCGCTCGGGCCAGCTCGACACTTGGCGACTCCGCGCCCTCACCAGCCGGCAACGGAACAGAGTCGGTATCCGGCCCTGCCGGCTGGTAAAGACCGGCGGCAACGAGGTCGTCGACAGGAACTGCCCATCGGTGCTCTCGCAAGCGAGCGTGGGGAAGTCGACCGGAACGGCGGGCTCGGACGATGGTGTCCTTACTGCAACCAGCCAGCCGAGCCGCCTCCTGTTGGCTGACGAAGCGCTCGGTCACGGCCAGGCCCCCACCCATCGCGATGGCGTCGCCAGCCGTGGCGCGAGGGCGGAGAATCCCGACGGGACGGCATGCGAGTCCCCTACGAGCCTTGCTGGCCTGAAGGTGCGTCCCGGCATGAGCCCGCATGGGTATCTCTCCTCCTTCCTCCTGGTCGTCGGCCGTCGTGGCCCCGCTGGCCGGGAGCGCTCGACTGGAGGAGGCCACACCTCAGCCGGAGAAGTCAAGGCCTTGGAATTTCTGCTCACGCGGCCGCCTTCGCGGCGTACCGCGTCGCGCTCTGTGCTGCTCCGGCCTCGGCCGAGGGTGCCCTGAAGACAAGGAAGTCCTCGTGGGCTACGACCAGACGGGGCACGCCGCGTAGGCGGGCCTTGCGAACCGCTTCGAGGGCGAAGAACGACGTTCGGGGCACCAGCTGGTCGCCACGCAGGCCGGCCAGGAGCGCCACGTTGCGCTCGTAGAGGACGAGCCCCGCCTCCTCGCCGACCCGGACCAGCGCGCCGGGCAGGTCGATCAGCTGCCCGTTCCGCCACCACGGCCGCACGGTCATCGCGACGACCCCGTCGGGGCGGAGCAGGCGGGCACAGCCGACGAGGACGGTTCGCATGGCGTCGAGCAGCCCGGTAAGTCCGACGTGGGCGAGGTTGGCAGGATCGGTCGAGTACCGGTCGTGGGACTTGGCGATGCCCTGGCCGGGGCGGGCGGTGACCTGGCCGTGGAGCGACGGACCGTACGGCGGGGAGGTGAGCACCAGTGCCACCAGGCCACGCACCGCGGGGTCGACGACGCTCGTGAGATGTCGGGCGTCGCCGCAGACGACCTCGCCGTGCCCGGTTGCGCCCTGACTGCGGGCGAACTCGATGTTGGCCCGTGCGAGGTCGGCCCACTCCGACTCGTATTCGACGCCGATGGCATCACGACCGAGGTGGACGGCCTCGACGAGGGTCGAGCCGATGCCGGCCATCGGATCGACCACCAGGTCTCCGGGCTTCGTGTAGGTGGCGATGGCCCTCTGCGCGATAGCGGGGAGCATCTTGGCGGGATGGTGACCGGAGATCTCCACGTAGCGCCCGGCGCGTTGCGCCCGGGCGTTGCGCTGGGCGGTGGGCCACACCGAGAGGGGGATGTCAGCGGGCATGGGCTACCTCCGAAGGGGTCTGTGTGCGGATGAACGAGGTGACGTCTTCATGGGCCACGAGATGGGCCGGCTCTCCCCGGCTGCGGGCATGGCGGATCTGGGTGGTCTGCCAGTAGGAGGGTCGGGCGACGAGGTCGCCGTCGCGGATGGCCGCATGCAGGGCAATGACGTGGCCGAGGTAGGTGAACCCGGCCGCGGTCGCAAGCGCCACGGTGAGCCCGGCCAGGTCCAAGGTGCGGCCCTTGCGGCGGGTGTTCTTGGTGACCACGACGAGGCGGCCACCGGGACGGAGCACCGCCTGGCAGGCGGCGTAGATCTCGGCCATAGCCTTCTCGTAGGCGGTGCCCCGGGCGTGGCCGAGGTTGGCGCGGTCGGTCGAGTAGTTGAGGGTGTCGGCCGGGCAGAGCCGGCCACCGGCCAGCCACGCCGGCTTGTCGATCACCCCGGCGTCGCACCCGTACGGCGGCGAGGTGACGATCAGGTCGACGGTGCCGGTGAGGTCGCCGAGGATCTCGGGGAGGCGCCGGGCGTCACCGACACGGACCTCGGCCAGGCGGCGCCGGCTCCCGGGCAGCATGTGGTCGAGGTTCTCCTTGGCGAGGGCCGCCCAGCGGTGTTCGAGCTCGACGCCGGCGGCGCGCCGGTCGAGGAGGGCGGCCTCGACGACAGTCGTGCCGATACCGGCCAGGGGATCGAGCACGAGCTGGCCGGGTGTCGAGTACTCGGTG
>JAJZJY010000654.1 GCA_021809885.1 Actinomycetes bacterium | reverse complement strand
TGATCCGGTGCCAGAAGATCCGGTGCCGGCTGATCCGGTGCCAGATGAGCCCTTTTCGGTGATGGTGCCGGCCATGAAACTGCCGTTCGCTTGCTTGGCTCCCTTCACGATCACCGCATCCCCAGGTTGGATGCTCGACACACTGGCGGTGGAGGGAACCGTGACGGTGGACGACGGCCCCGTGACGACCTTCACCAATGCGCTGTCCGACCTCTCGGATACATAGAGCGTGCCGCCCGAGATGGAGGCGACCGTGCCCACGACGGTCCCTCCTCCCGGGCCAATGGCATGGCGACGACCATTGGCCCGGCCGTGCGAGGCAGCGGCGACAGCGAGGAGCTTGGCAGGACCCTTGTGACCTCCGTGCTTCTCGTACAGCACGCCGCCAGCGAAGCCCACGCCCAGAGCTGCCACCAGCGCAAGGATTCCGGTCATCCGGCGTGCACGCTTGGCAATCTCCCGGTTTGCCTGACGCGCCTCTTCGGCTGCTTCGTCGGCGTCCCACTCGGCGTCGTCGGAATCGGGGGCGTCCCAATCGGCGTCGTCGGAATCGGGGGCGTCTTCCGTGGTTCCGGTGCCATCCACGCCAGCTGGCGTCTCCTTTGTGCCGAAGGGGAGCGGCGCCTTGTCCTTGGTCGTGGCGGAGCGAGGGATGCCGATCTTTGACGCCAGCCGCTCCTCGAATGTCCCACCGTCTGGGGCCGGAGTGGTTGGTTCCGCTTCAGCGCGCCTGTCGTCGTGTCCACCATCCATCAGATCCTCCATTCGACTCCCACCCCGGGCATCTCTTGCTCAGTCCCGGCGCAATGCCACTGCGGGTGGAAGCGCCGCAGCACGGCTCGCTGGGTACAGGCCGAAGAAGAGACCGACGGCCACCGAGACCCCAAGGGCCAAACCGACCGAGTACCACGCCACCACAGGCTGTATCCCCTCGATCTTGAATGCGCTGCCGAACAGGCCGGCGGCCACACCGGCGAGCCCACCGAGCACCGACAGGAGGACCGACTCGGCCAGGAACTGGGTCAGTATGTCAGCCTGACGGGCTCCGACCGTCTTGCGGATACCGATCTCTCGGGTGCGCTCAGTCACCGACATCAGCATGACGTTCATCACGCCGATGCCTCCGACCAGGAGAGAGATCGCCGCAACCGCCCCGAGCAACGCCGTGAACACCTGCCGCGCCGCACTCGAGGTCCGAAGCAGCGCCGCCTGGTTGGCCACCTCGAACCCCGGAGAAGCTGCGGACGTGTGGTTGACCAACTCCACCGTTGCCGCAGCCTCTGCCTGGGCGGCTGTAATCTCGCCAGCCGAAGCGGCCTCCAGATCGAGGGACGAGAACGGACCGTAGCCGCTGATCTGGTCCTGCACCGAGGTGTAGGGGGCCATGACGACGTTGTCGAGGCTCTGAACTCCGTTCGATCCCTTCGGGGCCAGCACGCCGATGACCTCGAAGTTCGCAGCACCGCAGCGGACCTGGTCTCCGATCGGGTCGGAACCGCCGAACAGGCCGTCCACCACTGTCTGGCCCACCGCGATCACCCGGGCGTGTGACTGCACCTGCTGGCGAGTGAAGAAGGATCCCCCGGCGAGCGAGTACCCGTGCATCGACCGATAGGCAGGCGTCGTGCCGAGGAAATTCAACGGGGTGTAGGTGCTGTTGCCGTACGCCATCGTGACCGAGGTGCTGATCACCGGTGCCACGGCAGTGACGTCCGGGTTCGTCGTACGGTTCTCGAGGGCTCGGACGTCGGCCTGCGTGAGGGTGGTGGCGGGGGTTGGGCTTCCGGTGCTGGCGAACGTCGTCCTGGGGGCGACGGCCAAGAGGTTCGTGCCGAGTTCCTGGATCTTCGCTTCGACTGCAGCAGAGGATCCGTTTCCCACCGCTACGAGCACGATCACCGAGGCGACCCCGATCAGCATGCCGAGCATGGTGAGCAACGACCGCAGCCTGTTCGCCGCGATCGCTCTGAGAGCGATCCGTAGCGAGTCGAACCTGCTCAAGCCGTTCGACCTCCGACGCCGGCCCGCGCGGGTTCTCCAGGCGCCACCTGCGGGCGATCATCGACGATGCGCCCATCGCGCATCTCCACCACTCGACCGGCAAAAGCTGCCACGTCATGGTCGTGGGTGATCACGACGACCGTTCTTCCCTGCCCATTGAACCTGCGCAGCACTCCCATCACGGACCTCGAGGCCACGGAGTCGAGGTTCCCGGTCGGCTCGTCGGCCAGCACGATCGCGGGCTCGTTCACCACCGCGCGAGCCACGGCTACCCGCTGCTGCTCTCCGCCGGACAGCTCTGAAGGAAGGTGGTGAGCCCGCCCGTCCAGTCCGACCGTCTCTAGAGCCTCGAGTGCCCGTCGCTCTCGCTCGGCCCGCCGGACCCCCGAGTAGACGAGCGGTAGCTCCACGTTGCGCAGTGCGGTCAGCGCCGGGAGGAGGTTGAATGCCTGGAAGACGAGCCCGATCCGCCGGTTGCGGATCTCCGCCAGCTCGTCCTCGGTCCGGTGCCGGACGTCGACACCGTCGAGCCGGTAGCTCCCCTGATTCACGTTGTCCAGCAGGGCGAGGACGTTCATGAGCGTGCTCTTGCCCGAGCCCGACGCCCCCAGGATGGCAACGCGCTCGCCGCGTCGTATCGTGAGAGATACTCCCCGCAGGGCGTGGACCGCGCTGTGAGCTGCGCCGTAGGTCTTCACTACCCTGCAGAGCTGGATGACCGGGTCTCTGGCCCCTGGGGTTGTCATCCCAGGCCGAGCTTTCCGCCGCCGCCGAAGTGACCGGCATGGCGACCAACCCCGCCGAGGCTCCCTCCCAGGGTGCGAGCCGCCTTTCTTGTGATTGCTCCTGTGACGGGCGGCGAGATGGACACCGAGGGGAGGATGACGGTCTCGCCCACCGTGAGGTCCCCGTAGACGGCGGTGATCGATGTGCCCACCAGGCCGGTGACGACCGTAACCCGGGAGTCGACGCCCGCAGCCGATCGGACCGTGACCGTGCCCATCTTTCCCGTGCCATGCACCGCGCTGGACGGGACGGCGAGCACGTCGTTGACCGACGAGGTGACGATCGTCACTGTGGCCGACATGCCGGGTCTCACGGCGCTGGTCGGATGCTCCAGCGCCAGAGTCACCGGGAAGGTCACGACGCCGCCCGTCGTTGTCCCGATCTGCGCCACGGAGGCCACAGTTGCGGCGAACTCATGACCGGGGAGCGCGTTCATCGTGACGGTAGCCGGCTGACCCTGGAGGATCGTCCCGATGTTCGCCTGAGCCACGTCGCATGTGACGTCGAGCTTGGAGAGATCTGCCAACGTCATGACGTCTCCCGCAGAAGACCCGCCCGCCGCCGAGCTCTTGGATGAGCCGGCGCTCGCCAGACTCCCGGTCGCGGCCGCTGCCGCGCCTGAGGCCTTCGCCGAGGCTGAGTTGCCCTGCGAACCGACCGTCTGGCCAATCTT
>JAJZJY010000653.1 GCA_021809885.1 Actinomycetes bacterium | reverse complement strand
TAGGCAGGTGGCGGCGGTAGAGGAGCTCGAAGGCGCTGCCGTCGCCGTCCCTGGTCCGGCCGACCAGGTCGCCATCGCTCAGCCCGTCGGCGCTCAGCCCGTCGGCGCTCAGCCCGTCGGCGCTCATCGGTCGCCCACCTCCTCTTGAGAGTGCAATGTGCGCCTGGAAGCGGGCAGTGTCAAGATGACGCGGCAAGAGCCGGAAGCCGACCGTTCTGCCGGCTTCCGGCTGCACCCGCAGCGAGCTGCCAGCGCCTCAGTTCGTCCCGAAGACGAAGGTCCCGTAGACACACTGGGGTCCCTGGCCGCCATTGTGGGCGACGTCGCTCGTGCCGAACTCCTTAGGCGCCGTCCAGACGTTGATCGTTGCGCCGCCCGTGGTGGTGGTGCCGTCGAGGCAGGCGTAGTACGGGTCGTTGCTCTGGAAGTTCGTGAGCTGGCCGAAAAGGCTGCTGTCTCCGAGCGCCTCTACGCTCACGTTGGCGTGCCAGGCGAGCACGACGAGCGTACCGCCGAATGTTCCGGTGTAGAAGGGCTGGTAGACGAACGTCCCGTAGACGCACTGGCGGCCCTGGTCACCGTTGTGGACGATCACGACGCCTGGATTGGCTGGCACGCGCCAGGCGTTGAGCGCCGTGCCATTGAGGCAGCTGTAGTACGGGTCGTTCGTGTGGAACCTGACTTGGCCGAGCAGCCATGCGCCGCGGATCTGCTCCACGCTCACGTTGCCAACCCGCCGCATCGAGACGGTCCACGGCCCGACTCCCGCCAGGTAGCTGTAGCCCGATCCGTTCGGGGCCTTCGCGACCTGCGCCGCCTTGTGCGGATTGTGGACCGAGGCCGCCGAGGCCGCCCCCGTTCCGAGGCCACCAAGCGCCCCGAGCACTACCGCGCCGACAGTGGCCGTTGCCACTACCTTCGCCATGCTGTTCTGCAGCGAAACCCACCGCATCATCTTCACTCCTCCTCTTGTCCTGGACCGTTTCGTGCCGGTCCGGAGTTGAGACACGCGCCGGCACGGCGGATTACGGGGTGAGTCAAAAAAGAATCGGGCGCCTCCGGGTTCTCCGACCTTCCTCCCGCCAGCTCGACCGCCACCTGGCAGCGAGAGTCCCCTCTCTGTCAGACTGGTAGTTGCCGCCCCATTGGGGTTGAAACCATGAGCCGGGCGAGGACCTCGGGTCCAAGCCCCATCCGACGCGTACCTCTGTGAAGGACGACCGTCACACGATCACCGGTGCCATGCAAGAACCACGCTTCCCATTGGGGGGCTCGGCATGGGCAGGTCGTAGACTGGAGAACGTGAGCGAGGTGACCTATCAGGAGCAGGACAGCGGACCAGGACTGGGCCTCACCTTCGACGAGCTCGCCGAAGCGTCTCGCCATGCCCCTCCCCCCACCGACGACGACGTCACGATCACCTGGGACGGACGAGTCATCAATACCAAGGAAAAGCTCCTGGCCTGGCTGAAGGAGATCGACGCCGAGCGCGCAGCGGGCATGACCGTCGAGCAGCTCGAGGCACGCGCCCGGGAGCACCAGGCGCGTAACGGCCCGGTGTGGACTCACCTCGACTGGGACTGGGACCCTGCCCGAGACCCCCGAGCCTGACCTCGCCCGCATCGTCTCCGTCCTCGACCGCCACCGCGTCGAGTACCTGATCGTCGGTGGCCACGCCGCCCGGTCCTACGGCGCCCAGCGCATGACGCACGACAGCGACTGCCTGGTGAAGACCGGGAGGGAGAACCTCGAGCGGCTCGCCGCCGCCCTCCGGGAACTCAACGCCAGGCTGCGCGTGAGCGGTCTCAGCGACGAGGAGTCAGCCGCACTGCCCATCCAGGTCGACGCGATCTTGAACCAGCAAACCGACTTCAGCAACTGGCGCACCGACGCCGGCACCTGGACGTTATGAAGGCGATCCCGGACCACGACGGCGCAGCCCGCCGCTACGAAGACCTCGCCGGCGACGCCCGCTTCCTCGACTACGTCGGCATACGGATCCGGGTTGCCAGCTTGAACGCGATCGTCGCCTCCAAAGAGTTCGCCAACCGCCCAAAAGATCAAGAGGCGCTGCCCGAACTCCACCGGCTTCAACAGCAGATGCGAGGGACGCGCCGCGGCCTTCCGAAGGCCCTACCACCTCCGCCACCGCACCACCGCGGCCCATCCCACCCCGGGCCGTCACTCAGCCGGGAGGAAAGAGAGGCTCGCCCGACCGTCCCACAAACGATCGTTTCTGAGACAGACGGTGAACGCGGCCAGGGGGGTTATGAGCGCGATGCTGATGCAATGACCGGTGACGACTTCAACAGCGCCTATAACCAGGTGCTGCACCGTGCCTTCCTGATTGCCGCCGAGACTGGCGAATGGTGCCGGCCCATCCATCTGTTGGCCGCGCTGGCCGAGGGAGACGGGCCGATCTCCGATGCGCTCAGGCCACCAGATGGTGGCTTGCTGTTCCCTCGGTCCGCCGGTCCGCCACCGGTGCACGGAGGTGGTGCCAGCTACCTCGCCATGCAAACCCAGCAGGCCGCCCGACGACTTGGCGCCCAGCGGGGCGAGACCACCACCCCGAGCACCTCTTCCTGGCCGTCCTCGACCAAGCCGACCCCGAAGCGGTCGCTCTGCTCAGCCACGCCGGCCTCGATCTGAGCATCATCCGCACGACTGCCTTGGACATCCTCGGGGCGCCCTCCGACCTGCCGCCGATCGCGATGCCCCCGCTGGCTCCTGCCGGGACTATGGACCGCCCGCCGCTTTCGGTCGACGAACTCGACCCCGCCGCGTGGGTGGCGCTGTGCTGGCGCCAGGACCACCTGCCCCTCCGCCGGCTCCAGCGCCGCTCCCACTACGAGGCGCTCCAGCATCTCGAGTCCCGCGCCTGTTGGCGTACCACCTCCAAGCTCGGGCTCGACGACGACCAGCGCTACTCGCTCTCCCGGCACCACCTCGACCGGGTCGAGCAGCTCGCAGCCCAAGCCAGACCGGACCTGGTCGAGCTGCGCTCATCACGACCTCAGGGCCCGGTCGCCATGAGCGTGGCGACGCGACGCCGACCGAGACTTCGCTGGCCTCTCAGGATGAACTTCACGGTCGGCTGGGGAACCTGGTTCTCCAACCGCCAGGTCGGACTGCGCGACCGGTGGTTCCGGGTCCTGAGCATCTCCGACTACAAAGGCGCGCCGCAACCCTAAAGAGCGATGCTCGGCTATCACTAACCAGCAGGCTGTTCCTCGACGTCGCGGGCGTACCGGCCGACTTTGACGGGAGCGGCGGCCGGGGAGGGTTTAATGTCCCAGCTGGAAGAGCTGTCCCGCCCCCCCAAGCGGTCCTTCGTGGATAACAAGGCCTGCGCGAGCTCCGTTATCTCGGTCGCGAAGCCGACCACGCTCGGGTCGACGATCGCGGCGGACCGGGCAAGTCGCGTGATCGCCTCCGACCAGCTCTCTCCGGCGTCTAACGTGCC
>JAJZJY010000652.1 GCA_021809885.1 Actinomycetes bacterium | reverse complement strand
AACACCGCCGTCCTCGGCGACCTCGACCCGCCGCTGCTCGCCGAGCTGTTCGAGGAGACCCTCTACCTCCTCTACCGGGTGCTGTTCGTCCTGTACGCCGAGAGCCGCGACGTCCTGCCGCTCAGCGGCGGCGGGGTGTACGCCACCACCTACTCCGTCGACCACCTCGTCGAGCTGGCCCGGAGCCGTCCCGCCGTGGCGGGAGGCACCTACTTCTCTGACAGTCTCCGGGAGCTGTTCGCCCTGTTGTGGTCCGGTCCGGCCGACGCGACCCGCCGTCTCGGTTTCGCCCCGATCGGCGGGGAGCTGTTCGACCCGGCCCGCACCGCCCGACTGGAGCGATGCGTCATCGACGACGCCGCCTGGGCCAGGGCGCTGCGGTCGGTGGCGGTCGGAGCGGAGGGCAGCGCCCGGGCCCGCCTCGGTAGGCGGGCGTCGTTCGCCGAGCTCGGCGTCGACCAGCTCGGCTCCATCTACGAGGGGCTGCTCAACCTCGAACCGCACCGCAGCGCCGAGGTGGAGCTGCTCGTCCGCAGCGACAAGTCCGGCGACCGGCGGGTCCTGCCCGCGGACACCGACCTCGACTGCCTGCGCGGCTACCGGCTGATCCGCCGCCTCGATCCCGGCGAGGTGGTCCTCGAGTCCTCCTCGGGGCGGCGCAAGGGCAGCGGCAGCTTCTACACCCCGCATGAGATCACCGGTCAGCTCACCGAGGCCGCCCTCGGGCCGCTCATTGAACCTCTCGTCGCCCAGGCAGCCACCGACCCGGCCGGCGCCGAAGCAACCCTGCTCGCCCTGCGGGTGTGCGACCCGGCGATGGGATCAGGGGCGTTCCTGGTCCAGGCGGCCCGGGTCCTCGGGCGGGGCCTCGCCCGCGTCCGGGCCGCCACCGGCCGACGCCAGGTCACCCCCGAGCTGGTCGCGGCGTGCGAGCGGCTGGTGGTGCGCGACTGCCTCTACGGCGTCGACCTCAACCGGCTCGCGGTCGCCCTTGCCAAGGTGTCGCTGTGGCTCGAGACGCTCGAGCCGGGCCGGCCGCTCAGCTTCCTCGACGCGCACCTGCACTGGGGTGACTCGCTCGTCGGCGTGGACCTCACCGACGGCCCCCGCTTTGCCTCGGCCGTCCTGGCCCGCTGGCCGGCGGAAGCGCCCGGCGGACTGCTCCAGTACCTGAAGACCGAGGGCGGTCCCGCCGGAGCCGATCTGCTCGAGCGACTGAAGAGGAGAAAGTCCCCGAAGGCCGCCGCCCAGGCGACGCTGTCGGGTATCGGCCTGGACGGGATCGAGCAGTCCCTCACCGCCCTCGCCGAGCAGCGACGGGCTCTCGTCGGCGCCGAGGACCAGGTCGAGACCCTCGACGACGTCCTCGCCGCAGGGACCGCCTTCGCGGCGCTGGAAGCCGAGAGCGTCTCGGTCCGCAACCGGGCCCGGGCGGTGGCCGACCTGTGGTGCGCCCAGTGGTTCTCCGACGGGGAGGACGGCCCCACCGGAAGACCTCCACCCTCGGAGCCGGCATCCCGTCCCAAGCAAAGAAGGACTACCAGGACCGGCTGTGGCGCGAGCTGGCCCGCCTCTCAGAGCCGTCAACCCCCGAGTACCAGCCGCTGGGCTTCCTCGGGCTGGTCGGGTTCCTGCCCCGCTACGGCTTCAGTGGTGAGGCCGTGCTGCTCCACCCCGCCGGCAGCGACGAGCCGCTCACCCAAGCCGCCACCGTCGCCATCACCACCTTCGCCCCCGGCAACGTCGTTTACGCCCGCGGCCGGCGCCTCAAGGTCCGCCGGATCGAGCCCGCCCCGGTCCCCGAAGCGAGCGCCGGCCCGGAGCACCGCGACAACGTGGTCGTCGGGGGACGGCGCTGCGACCGCTGCGAGCTGTACACCACGGACCCGCTCCAAAAGGCCTGCCCGATCTGCGGGGACGACCTCGTCGGCCAGGACGCCCTCGTGCTCACCGGGGTCGGGGCCGCCGGCGCGACGATCTCCGCGGAGGATGAGATCCGTCGCCACAGCTACTACGACGTCGGCTACTTCCTCGCACCCGTCGACCCGGGCGCACCCGCTCCCGCCGAGCTCGAGCTCGGGGCCTACCGCTTCACGCTCACCCGCCAGCGGCGGGTCACGATGGCCAACAGGGGAAAGCGCCAGACCGACAGCCCCCCGCTCGGCTTCGAGGTCTGCACCCACTGCGGGCACGCCGAAGAGATCGCCGTGCGACGAGCCGACGACGAGGAGCCTGCGGAGGAGACAGTCGGGCACCGAGCGACCTGCCCGGCGCGGACAGACCCTCACAGCGACGTCGTCCGCACCGGGACCTGGGTCACCGCCGAGTTCCAAGGCGACGTCGCCGAGCTGCGCCTGCCGACCGGAGTCCGGGAGCCTTCCATGGCCTCGTGGCGGGTCACCCTCGCCGAAGCCCTGCTCGTCGGCATCCAAGAGACCATGCGGACCGGCGAACGGGACCTCGGCTGGTTCGAGCGGCTGGAAGCAGGAGTCCCCGTCGCCTTGGTCTTCTACGACACGATGCCAGGCGGGACCGGCTACCTCCCCAAGTTGTTCGCCCAAGGCGGTGACGGGCTGCGTGCCGCCCTCGGAGTCGCCGTCGAGCGCCTCGAAGGCTGCACCTGTGACGCCTCCTGTCACCGCTGCCTCCGGGACTTCTGGAACCAGCGCCACCACGCCCTGCTTGACCGCTTCGCCGTACTCGAAGCACTGCGGCGACTTGCCGGCATCGACGCCGTCGCCGGCATCGACCCCGACGACGCCCGCCTCGAATCGTTCCTCGAGGAAGAGTTCTACGGAAAGCTCCAAGCCGCAGGCCTACCCGTCCCGACCCTGCAAGTGGTGCGCGTCGTGGGCGACCGGCGGATCATCCGGGTGGACGCCGAGTACCGCTCCCCCGACGTGTCGATCTTCCTCGACGGACGGGCCTACCACTCCTTGGACCGAGCCAAGATCGTCGACGACCTGGAGGTCCGCAACAGCCTCGAGGCCCGAGGCGCCTGCGTGCTCGAGTACACCTATGCCGACGTCCTCCACCGCTTTGACGACGTGGTGGCCCAGCTTCAGCTGGCCCTGCAGGGTCGGTCCGCCCAAGAGTACCCAACGGGTAGCGCGACCCTTGCCATCGTGACTGTCGACGAGGCGTCCCGGGCGGTGACCGCCGAGGTCGACGTGGACGCTTGGGTGGCAGACGAGACCGCCCGCCAGGCCTCCCTGACTGCGTCCAACAACCTACGCGTGGCCGGATGGCAGCTTCGCCGGTTGGCCCGATAGATGGGTCAGATCGCCTTCGAGACGGCCGCGTTTCCTGTGCCCGCCGCGCCGCGCTTCAGGCCTCCGCAGCGTGGGGTCCTGCAAGTTTCGATGGCTCAACTGGTCAGAGCTGCCATCACGGTGGGAGCGACACCGGTAGCGCTCGGCGCCACGCCGCGCCCCCTCATCGAGTTGTGCTGGCGCGCGACGATGGCT
>JAJZJY010000651.1 GCA_021809885.1 Actinomycetes bacterium | reverse complement strand
CCCCCTCCCCCGGCGGGCGACCCCTCACCGCCCCCTCCGCCGGCGGCCGAGCGGGGCCCGGCGTTCATCTCGGCCGCGACGGCTGCGGCCAGCGGGCTGGCCTCGAGCTGCTCGAGCGCCACCGGCAGGGCGATCGACCAGTTGGGCCACTCGTCGACCGTCCCCGGCATGTTGGGACGCTCGGTGACTACAGCCAGGTCGTCGAGGGTCACGGTGAGCACCCGGCAGGGCGCCGCCGCGAGCAAGCCGTAGGCGGCCTCGACGACCTCGCCGGCGGGGGCGCCGTCGGCAAGGCCCGCCCACTCCCCCAGCCTGGAGCGGATGCCCCGGGAGCCCTCCTCGTTGGGGTCGAGGCCGAGCCGGCGCTGCGCCTCCAGGTCCTCCCCCGACCACACGCCGGCGACAGTGGGCAGGTCGTGGGTGGTGACGGCGCCCAGTGCTTCGACGGGCCAGGAGGCCGGCCGGTCGCGTTGGAACCACAGCAGCCGGTACGACAGCACCCGGCGCTCGGCGAGCTCGGAGCGCACGTGGTCCTCGACGGTGCCGAGGTCCTCACCGACGACGAACGCCCCCGCCCGGTACGCCTCCAGGGCCAGGATGTTGAGCATGTCCCAGTAGGGGTAGCGCACGTAGGTCCCGCCTGCCGGCTCGGCGCCGTCGGGGATCCAGTACAGGCGGAACAAGCCCATCACGTGGTCGACGCGCAGCCCCGCGGCGTGGCGCAGGGCGGCACGCACCGTCTGCACGTACGGCTCGTATCCGGCGGCCCGCAACCGCCACGGGTCCCACGGCGGCAACCCCCAGTCCTGCCCGAGCCGGTTGAACTCGTCGGGCGGGGCGCCGACCCTCATCCCGGTGGCGAAGGTCTCCTGCCACACCCAGGTGTCGGCCCCGCCGGCGTCGACGCCGACGGCTACGTCGGAGATGAGCTCGGCGGGGGCGGTGGCGGCGAGCTGGCGGTCGAGTTGCCACTGCAGCCAGGCGTGGTAGCGGACCCGGCGGCGGCCGTCCCCGCTGGCGGCGAAGTCCCGCACCGCCGGCGCGTCCGGGTGGCGTAGCTCGGCGGGCCAGCGCTGCCAGGGGAGGCCCTCGCGTTCGGCGATGGCGTTGAAGAGGGCGAAACCCTCGAGCGCCGGCCCACGCTCCCGCCGGTAGGCGTCGAGGCCCGGGTCGTCGCCGACGCGCTCGAAGAGCCGTTCGAGCGCCTCGGACTTGAGCGCCCACACCCGGTCCCGGTCGATGCGGCGTTCGGAGTTGAGCTCCCGGCCGGCGGCGGCCAGCCGGTCGATGCCGTCGAGCTCGCCGGCGCCGGCGATGTCCTCGACGTGCAGGTACAGCGGGTTGCCGAAGCAACGGCTCGACGGGAAGTACGGGCTCGGCTGGGGGCGGGTCCCGGGCGGCCCGGCGTGCAGCGGGTTGAGCAGCGTCAGCTCGGCGCCGAGCCGCCGACCCCACTCGGTGACCCTGCGCAGGTCGGCGAGGTCACCGATCCCCCAGCTGACGCGCGAGCGGGCAGCGTAGAGCTGGGTGGCCAGCCCCCACCGTGACCCGGGGGGCGCCGGGCAGCGGCCGGGGCTGACGATCAGCCGGCGCTCGGAGCCGTCCTCGCCCCGCAGGCGGTGGTATCCGGGCGGCACGCCCGGTGGGAGCCGGCCGTCGAGGCGCTGCTCGCCGCCGTCTTCGAGCAGGAGCGTCCCCGCCGGCACAGCCGGCAGGGGGTGGTCGAGGCGGACCGAGAGCAGCAGCCCCGGGTCGAGGTCGGGGTGGCGGGCTCCCGGCTCGAGCGCGCCCATGGCGGCGAGGACGGCGTCGACGGTCGAGGAGGGCGCCTCCCGCCAGGCCCCGGACGTGTCGTGGAAACCGGGCTCGACCGCCCACGAGCGGGCGTCAACCACGGCGGGGCTGTCCCACCCGCCCGCAGCACCGGCGGCCGCAGCACCGGCCGCCGCAGCACCGGCCGCCGCAGCACCGGCGGCCGCAGCACCCTCGGCAGCACCAGCCACTGCCGGCGAAGCCCGCCTCGTCCATTCTCCGACCGTACCCCTGACCGCCGGCTCGGGAACCGGGCGGCGCCGGCCCGATCAGCGATGGGCGACGGTGCTGTTCGCCGGCGTCGCAGCGCGCGCCGGCACCGCCAGCTGCCGGGCTGTGGCTTGCCTGCCCGGTGGGCGCTGGTTACGATTCCGTGAGCGGAGGCCCGTAGAGGCACTGATGCGATCGTCGTGGAGCGTCCTGCTCGCGGCAACACAACCAAACGGGTAGTTTCGCCGGCTAATCGATGGTTGGCGGGCTTGCCGACGGATCGGCCCTGCCAAGGCGGGGCTCGGGGAGGTTCGGATGTCCGAGAGTACCGATGTGGCCGGCCGGGCTCGCCGGGTGAGGGGCGGCCAGGTGCCCGCCGGTGCTACCGGCCGGCGCCGCCGTCACCTCCTCCGGGCGGCGGCGCTCGCCTGCGCCGGCGCGCTCACGCTGGCCGCGTGTGGCACCGGCAGCGGTTCCAAGTCGACCAACGCATCCGGGCCGGCGCCGGTGGTGAAGGGCGCTCCGGCCAAGGGTGGCGTCGTCAGCTATTCCCTCCCTCTCGGCGAGGACTTCACCTGGATGCTGCCCCTGCAGAACCAGGCCAACTACGAGAACTACGACTCCAACGTCGAGAGCGGCATGTGGCGGCCGTTGTACTTCGCCGGGGGGGCCGGCACGACCGGTATCAACTACGGGCTCTCCATCGGCCAGAAACCGGTGTACTCCCACGGCAACACCCAGGTCACGGTCACCCTCAACAAGGGCTGGAAGTGGTCCGACGGCACGCCGGTCACGAGCAGCGACGTGCGCTTCTTCTTCCAGCTCGAGGCGGCGGGCGCCAAGGCCGGCAAGTACGCCCCCTACGTGCCCGGCGAGATGCCCGACGACATCGCGAGCGTGAGCTACCCCAACGCCTACCAGTTCACGGTGCACCTGAAGCACGCGTACAACCCCAACTGGTTCACCGGCAACCAGCTGACCTGGGTCTACCCGCTGCCTCGCCAGATGTGGGACAGGACCTGCGCCACCTGCGCCGTCGGCCACAACGCCTCCACCCCCGCCGGGGCGGCCAACGTCTTCAACTTCCTCTACAAGGCCTCGCAGTCGGTGTCCACCTACGCCACCAACCCCATCTGGAAGGTGGTGGACGGGCCGTGGGTGATCAAGTCGTACAACCCGACCACGTACCACACCGTGCTGGCCGCCAATCCGCACTACACCGGCCCGGCCAAGCCCCACCTCGCCGGCTACGAGATCTACAGCTTCTCCTCCAACACCGCGGAGCTGGACGCCGTGCGCTCCGGGCAGGTCAACTTCGGCTACGTCCCCCTGAGCGATGTCGGGCAGATCCCCTACTTCCGCTCCAACGGCTACAACGTCCAACCCTGGAGCTACTTCTACAACGAGGACATCGAGTTCGGCTACACCGGGCCGTGGAAGGCGCTGGT
>JAJZJY010000650.1 GCA_021809885.1 Actinomycetes bacterium | reverse complement strand
GGCTGAGCGCCAAGCGCCAGAGCAGCCGTGCGCCGGACCAGCCGTGCGCCGGACCAGCCGTGCGCCGGACCAGCCGTGCGCCGGACCAGCCGTGCGCCGGACCAGCCGTGCGCCGGACCAGCCGTGCGCCGGACCAGCCGTGCGCCGGACCAGCCGAGCGCCGGACCAATCTCTGATGGTATGAGCGCTACGGACGGTGGCCGCCCACCCCTGGGGTCGATTGTCGCAGGAGCGCTGGTACGGTCGAGGAGTGCTGCCGATCTCCCCGCTGCCGGGCTGGTACCCCGACCCCGGGGCGCCCGACTGGCGTGAGCGGTGGTGGGACGGCCAGGCATGGAGCGCGGCCGTGCGACCGCCCAGCACTGGCCACGGTTGGGGGCCGCCCGTCGGGTCGAGCGCCACCGCAGCACCGGTCATCGCAGCACCGGTCATTGCAGCACCGGGAGCCAGCACGCCCGGACCACCGGCAGCGCCCGGGTGGTCCGTTGTGTCGGCACCAGGCGCCGCAGCCTCCGGGGCTCAGGGCTGGGGGGCGGAGGGACGTACCGACCCGTACTGGTCGAGCGTCGCGCCCCGGCGGCGGCGGCGGGGGGGCAGAGCGGAGCAGCGGGGGGCAAGAGCGCAACGGTGGGGCGGCAGAGCGGGCGGGGCTGCGAGCGGCTCGGCGTTGGGCGCTCCCACGGCGGCTGACCATGCGGCCGGCAACTACCAGGGAGACGGCTACCAGGGAGACGGCTACCAGGGAGACGGCTACCAGGGAGACGGTTACCATCCCGGGAGCGGCCACCCGCCGGCGGCGCCCGCCCCTGGCGGGGCATCGCCGCAGCAGCCGCCGGCGCGGACCGTCCCACTGCGGGCGATGTGGTGGGCGGTGCTCGGCTTCGTCGTCGGGGAGGTCCTCGGTGGCGTCCTCGCGCTCGCCGTCGTGCTCGCGAGCGGGGCGAAGGTCACCTCCGCCGGGGCGACCCTCGCCGGCGAGGCAGGTCTGTGGGCGGGCCTGCTCGGTGCCGTCGTCTTCGTGAGCCGGCACGAAGGGTCGGGGTCGTTGCGGCGGGACTTCGGGTTCGCCTTCAGGCCCATCGACCTGCTCTACGGCCTTGGTGCGGCCGTCGCGGGTCTGATCGTCGCCGACCTGGTGGAGCTGGCGTTCAGCGGGACCAGGTTCGCCGGTAGCAACACCCAGATCCTGAGCGGCCAGCGGGGCAACGGGCTCGGCTATGCCGTCGTGACGATCATCGTGGCGGCGGGTGCGCCGGTGGTGGAGGAGCTGTTCTTCCGGGGGCTCATCCGCACTGCCCTGGCGGCCAGGCTGGGCCCGCAGGGGGCGATCTGGGGGCAGGCGGTCCTCTTCGGCCTTGCCCACACCGGAGGCGCCCACGGGCTCGGCAACGTGTCGGTCGTGGTGGCCATCGGGTTGCTCGGCGTCGTGCTCGGCTACACCGCCCACTTCAGCCGGAGGTTGGCGGGCGGGATGGTCGCGCACAGCCTGTTCAATCTCACGGCTGCCCTCACGATCCTGCTGCACTGACGCCGCGCCGCCGGCGAAGGGCCGCCCACGCGTCAGCGCCCCGGGTGGGAAACCCGGGGCGCTTGCGAGCAGTGATGGTGCAGTGATCAGCGGTCGGGTTGCGGAGTGAGCCGGAGGTAGGGGCGCTTGGTCTCCCAGCCCTTCGGGAACTTCTCCTTGGCTGCCTCGTCGTCGATGGCCGGGGCGATGATGACGTCCTCGCCCTGCTTCCAGTCCGCCGGCGTCGAGACGGAGAACTTCGAGGTCAGCTGGATGGAGTCCAGGACCCGAAGGATCTCCTGGAAGTTGCGGCCCGTGCTCTGTGGATACGTCAGCATGGCCTTGATCTTCTTGTCGGGTCCGATCCAGAACACCGAACGCACGGTCACCGAGTCCGACGCGTTGGGGTGGATCATGCCGTAGAGGTTGGCGACCGTGCGGTCCGGGTCGGCGATGATCGGGAAGTTGACCTCGGTGCCCTGGGTCTCGTTGATGTCGGGGATCCAGCTCTTGTGGCTCTCGACGTCGTCGACGCTGATCGCGGTCACCTTCGCGTTGCGGCTCGCGAACTCCTCCCTGAGCTTGGCCGTGATGCCCAACTCGGTGGTGCAGACCGGCGTGAAGTCCTTGGGGTGGCTGAACAGCACGCCCCAGCCGTCGCCGAGCCACTCGTGGAAGCGGATGGTCCCCTCCGTGGTCTCGGCGGTGAAGTCCGGGGCCTCGTCTCCCAGCTGCAATGCCATGTCTTCTCCTCCTCCTGGTTCCCCTCCCACGCTACCCGGCGGGCGGGCATGTCGATCCTCCTGGTCAGGTTCCACGGGGTCCTAGGCTGCGACCATGGCTACAGCGGTCATAGTCGACGCCGTGCGCACCGCCGGCGGCAAGCGCAACGGACGGCTGTCGGGCTGGCACCCCGCCGACCTGGCGGCGGAGACGCTCAGGGCGCTGGTCGAGCGCAACGACCTCGATCCAGCATTGATCGACGACGTCATCATGGGCTGCGTGATGCAGGTGGGGGCGCAATCGCTCAACATCGGACGCAACGCGGTGTTGGCGGCGACTTTCCCCGAGTCGGTCCCGGCGACCACCGTGGACCGCCAGTGCGGGTCGTCGCAGCAGGCCCTGCACTTCGCCGCCCAAGGGGTCATGGCCGGCGCCTACGACGTCGCCATCGCCGCCGGGGTGGAGGTCATGAGCCGGGTGCCCATGGGGGCGAGCGTGACGGTGCCCAACGTGGGAGTGCCGTTCGGGCCGCTCGTCGCCAAGCGGTACGAGGCGGCAGGCGGGCTCGTGCCGCAGGGCATCTCGGCGGAGATGATCGCCGACCGCTGGGGCCTGTCCCGGGAGGACCTCGACGCCTACGGGGCCCGGAGCCAGCAGCGAGCCGCCCAGGCCACCGCAGAGGGGCGCTTCCAGCGAGAGATCGTGCCCGTGGCGGCGCGGCTCGACGACAGGGAGGCCGGCAGGATCGTCGAGAGCGGCGAGTTGGTGAGCACCGACGACGGCATCCGCCCGGGTACGACGGCGGAGGCGCTGGCGTCGCTGAAGCCGGCGTTCAAGCCCGACGGCAAGGTGACGGCGGGCAACTCGTCGCAGATCACCGACGGCGCGTCGGCGGTGTTGGTGATGAGCGAGGAAAGAGCCGCCGCCCTCGGGTTGACCCCCCGTGCACGCTTCCACGCCTTCGCCCTGGCCGGTGTCGATCCCGTCACCATGTTGACCGGGCCCATCCCCGCCACGACCCGCGTGCTCGAGCGAGCCAAGCTCACCGTCGAGGACATGGACGTCGTCGAGATCAACGAGGCGTTCGCCTCCGTGGTGCTGGCCTGGGCGAAGGAGCACCACCCCGACATGGCCAAGGTGAACGTCAACGGCGGGGCGATCGCCCTCGGCCACCCCCTGGGTGCATCTGGGACCAAGCTGGCGGCGACACTCGTCAACGAGCTGGAGCGCAGCGGTGGCC
>JAJZJY010000016.1 GCA_021809885.1 Actinomycetes bacterium | reverse complement strand
GCGCCGCCCTCGGACCGCCGGCCGACGGCGACTGGTCCTGAGCCCACCCTGCGCCGGCACGACCCTGCGCCGGCCCCACCCGCTCTACCGGTCGTCGAGGTAGTCGCGCAAGTGACCGTGGCGGGAGGGGTTGCGGAGCTTCGCCAGCGTCTTCGACTCGATCTGGCGGATCCGCTCGCGGGTCACCCCAAACTCGCGACCCACCTCCTCGAGGGTGTGCACGTGGCCGTCGTCGAGGCCGAAGCGGAGGCGGACCACCAGCCTGTCCCGCTCCGGTAGGTCGGCGAGGGCCGCCGCGACGGCGTCGTTGAGCAGCGAGCGGGTGGCGGCGTCGGCCGGGCTGAGCGCACCGACGTCCTCGATGACGTCCGACAGGCTGAAGTCGTCCTCGCCCATCGGCTGCTCGAGGGAGACCGTTTCCTGGCTGACGCGCAGGATCTCCCGCACGCGGCCCGGGGTCATCTCGGCAGCCTCGGCCACCTCCCCCACCGTCGGCTCCCGGCACAGCTCCTGCAGCAGCTGGCGCTGCGCGCGCACCACACGGTTGATGGTCTCCACCACGTGCACGGGGATGCGGATCGTCCGTGCCTGGTCGGCGATCGCCCGCGTTATCGCCTGGCGGATCCACCAGGTGGCGTAGGTGGAGAACTTGAAACCCTTGCTGTAGTCGAACTTGTCGACCGCCCGCATCAGGCCGAGGTTGCCCTCTTGGATCAGGTCGAGGAAGGGCATCCCCCGGTTGCGGTAGCGCTTGGCGATCGAGACCACGAGCCGCAGGTTGGCCTCGACGAGCTCCTGCTTGGCGGAGCGGCCGTCGGCGCAGAGGCGCTCGTCGGCGGCGTCGTCGACGTCCTCCCCGGCCTCGACTCGTTCCACGAGCCGGCGGGTGGCGGCCAGGCCCAACTCGACGCGCCGGGCCAGGGCGACCTCCTCGGCGGAGGTCAGCAGCGGCGCCCGGCCGATCTCACGCAGGTAGAGGCGGACCGGGTCGGCTCCGACGCCCTCCGCCGGCGTCTCGGCGTCGTCGTAGCCGGCGGCGCGTGCCCGGGCGCCCGCCGAACGCGTCCACCCGACGGGTGCCGGCGCAGCCGGACCCCCGTCAGCCGGCGCCGCCAGAGCCGGACCTCCGTCGCCGGGCTCCTCGCGCCATTCCACGCCCTCGGCCCGGACCCGGTCCACAGCGGCGTCGATGAGCGCCCGGCTGAGCTCCACTCCCTGCAGTACGGCCATCAGGTCGTCCGGTGACAGCCAGCCTCGCTCGCGCCCGACCGCCAGCAGGGCGAGGAAGTCGGCGGTCGGTTCGCCTCCGTCGGTGAACGGCGTGGCCGGGCCGCTGATCACCCGCCCGCCCCCGTCGGCTCCGCCGCCTCGCCGGCGTCCACCGGGCCGGGCGATTGTCGGGCCACGAGCCAAGCTACCAAGCGGCGCTCCGCCTCCGACGCCGTGGCTGCCTCCGACGGCGAGGCCGGCCGCAGCGCCTCCACGGCCAGCTTCAGCCAGGCGATGTTGTCGACGTACGCGGGGACGTCCTCGCTCGCAGCGGCGCGCAGCTCGGCTTGCAGCTCGGCCACCGCACGCTGGCCGGCGAGCTCGACCACCCGCACCATCACGTCGTCGGCCGAGCTCTCGGGCTCCGTAACCGCCAGCTCGGCCAGCAGGCGGCCCACCTCGGGCGGCGATGTCTCCACGGCAGCGGCGAGCGTGTCGGAGCGCGCCAGCTGGTCGTAGACCGCCCGAGCCAGCGGGTGGGACAGCAAGCAGCGCTCCAGGCGGTCGGCGACATCGCCGGGTTGGTGCACTGCGAGGGCGAGAGCTTCCATCTCCGAAGCGGGCATCGGGCGTTGCGGCGCCGGCCTCGGCGTGCCCCCTGTGCCCCCTGTGCCCGCCGTGCCCCCTGTGCCCCCTGACGTCGGGGGCTGCCCCCGGCCGCCCGGGCCCCGCAGCGGCCGGTGCTCCTCCTCGGGCGGTCGGTTGGGCACCGCACGCTGCCCGGCACCTGACCGGCGGGATCGGGCCGCCTCCGGCTGGCGGTGCGCCTCGGCCGGAGCCGCCCGGAGCCGGCGGAGCTCGTCGGGGGGGATGCGGGTGCGCTCGGCGATCTCCATCAGGTACTGGTCGCGCACGAGCGGGTCCAGTCCCTCGGGCAGGACCGCCAAGGCTCCCCTCGCCGCCCTCACCCGGCCCTCGGGGCTGGCGAGGTCGGCCCGACCGAAGTGGCGCGCCAGCTGGAAGCCGACGAGGGGCTGGGCCTCGGCGATCGCCCGCTGCAGCAGGGCGGGGTCGCGGCGCGCGACGTCGGCAGGGTCGTCGCCCGCCGGGAGGGCTGCCACCCGGACGTCGACGCCGTAGCGCCGCTCCCAGTCCTGGATGCGCTCCGCTGCCGCCTGGCCGGCGACGTCGGCGTCGTAAGCGAGCACGACGCGTTGGGCGAACTTGGTGAGCAGCCGGAGGTGGCCGTCGGCGAGGGCGGTGCCGCACGTCGCCACGGCCTCCTCGACCCCGGCGCGCTGCAAGCCGATGACGTCGGTGTAGCCCTCGCAGACCACGACCCGGTCGCCGGCGACGATCGCCCGCTTGGCCCAGTTGAGCCCGTACAGGACGCTGCTCTTGTCGTACACGGCGGTCCCCGTCGTGTTCTTGTACTTGGGCGGCCTGCCTCCGGGCAACGAGCGGCCGCCGGCACCTATGGGGCGGTCGCTCGGGTCGAAGATCGGGAACAGCAGCCGGGAGCGGAAGAAGTCCCGGTACCGGCCCTGCTCGTCGAGGGAGCCCAGGCCGGCGTCGACGAGCGCCGCCTGGGGGAGGCGCAGCGCCCGCCGCAGCGGCTCCCAGCCGTCGGGCGCCCAGCCGAGCCGGTAGCGCCGCACCACCTCGCCGTCGTAGCCCCGCTCGGCCCGCAGGTAGCGGCGCGCCGCCGCCGCGCCGGGAGCGTCGATCAGCTGGGCGTGGTACCACTCGACGGCGCGGGCGACGGCCTCGTAGACGCGGGCCCGTTGACTGTGGTCGCGTCCCGTCGCCTCGTCGTCGTAGCGGAGGGTGATGCCCGCCCGGGCGGCCAGCTTCTCGACGGCTTCGACGAAGTCGAGGTGCTCGACCTCCCGCACGAAGGTGATGACGTCGCCGCTGGCCTGGCAGCCGAAGCAGTGGTACAGGCCCTCGGCGGCGTTCACGTAGAACGACGGTGTCTTCTCGGTGTGGAACGGGCAGAGCCCGACCCAGCGGGTGCCGACGCGGCGGACGGCGAGGTGCTCGGAGACGAGGGCGACGAAGTCGGTGGCGGCGCGGACGCGGGGGATGTCCTCGTCGACGATGCCCACGGAGCGCTCCCCCCTGCCGGTCGGGTGGGATCAGGAACGGGCCACGACCGCCTGGGCCGCTGCCAGGCGGGCGATCGGCACGCGATAGGGGGAGCAGGACACGTAGTCGAGCCCGGCGTCGTAGAAGAAGGCGATCGACTCCGGGTCCCCGCCGTGCTCACCGCAGATGCCGAGCTTGATGTTCGCCCGGGTCGCCCTCCCGCGCTCGACGGCGGTGGCGACGAGCTCGCCGACGCCCGCCTTGTCGATGGTCTCGAACGGGTTGCGCTGGAGGAGGCCCAGCTCCAGGTAGGCGTTCATGAGCCGACCCTCGACGTCGTCGCGGCTGAAGCCGAACGTCATCTGGGTGAGGTCGTTCGTCCCGAAGCTGAAGAAGTCCGCCTCCTCGGCGATCTCGTCGGCACGCACGGCCGCGCGTGGGGTCTCGATCATGGTGCCGATGAGCACCTCCAGCTTGCGGGCCGTCCGCTTGGGTACACCGGCGAGCACCTCGGCGACAGTGTCGGCCACCCAGCCGCGGGCGAGCCCGAGCTCCTGGCGGGTCACGGTGAGGGGGATCATCACCTCCACGCGGGGCTTGCCGCCGGCCTCGACGCGCTCGACAGCGGCTTGCATCAGGGCCCGCACCTGCATCTGGTAGAGGCCCGGCTTCATGACGCCGAGGCGGACGCCGCGGGTGCCGAGCATCGGGTTGGACTCCTTCCACTCCTTGGCAGCCGACAGGAGCTTGCGCTCCTCCTCCGACAGCCCGGTGGTGGCATCCTCGAGCTCCAGCTCCTCCGTGGAGGGCAGGAACTCGTGGAGGGGAGGGTCGAGCAGCCGGACGGTGACCGGCAGGCCGTCCATGGCCTCGAGGATGGCGAGGAAGTCGGCCTTCTGCGCCACCCGCAGCTCCTCGAGGGCGTCGCGCTCGTCGTCGGCGGTGGAGGCGAGGATCATCCGGCGGACGATCGGGAGGCGATCCTCGGCGAGGAACATGTGCTCCGTGCGGCACAAGCCGATGCCCTCGGCACCGAATTGCCTGGCATTGGCGGCGTCCGCCCCGTTGTCGGCGTTGGCCCGCACGGCCAGCTTGCCCTTGCGTATCCGGTCCGCCCAGCCGAGGAGGACGGCAAACTCCTCCGGCGGGTCGGCCAGCGTGAGGGCCACCTCGCCGAGAGCGACCTCGCCACCCCCCCCGTCGATGGAGATGACGTCGCCCTCGCGCACCGTCGTCCCATTGACGGTGAAGGACGTGCCGCTGATCCGCACTGATTCGGCCCCGACGACGGCAGGCTTGCCCCAGCCGCGGGCCACGACGGCGGCGTGGCTCACCAGGCCGCCCCGGGAGGTCAGGATCCCCTGCGAGGCGATCATCCCGTGCACGTCCTCCGGGGAGGTCTCCGTGGTGACGAGGATCACCGCCTCGCCCCTCTCGGCGGCCGCGGCGGCGTCCGAGGCGTCGAAGTAGGCCTTGCCGACGGCGGCGCCCGGCGAGGCGGCCAGGCCCTTGGCGAGAAGCGTGGAGGGCTTCTCAGCGAACTGCGGATGCAGGACCTGGTCGAGGTGCTCGGCCGTGACGCGGGCGACGGCCTCCTCCCGGGTGATCTTCCAGCCGCGCTGCTTGGTCATGTCGACGGCCATGCGCAGCGCCGCCCGGCCGGTGCGCTTCCCGACCCGGGTCTGCAGCATCCAGAGCTTGCCCTGCTCGATGGTGAACTCGGTGTCGCACATGTCCCGGTAGTGCTCCTCCAACCGGGCGAAGATCCCCATGAGCTCGCTGAATATCTTCGGGAACCGGTCCCGGAGGGCCGACAGCGGGAGGGTGTTGCGGATGCCGGCAACCACGTCCTCGCCCTGGGCGTTGACGAGGAAGTCGCCGTACTCGCCCTGCGCGCCGGTGGCCGGGTCGCGGGTGAAGCCGACGCCGGTGCCGGACTTGCCGTCGCGGTTGCCGAACACCATCGCCTGCACGTTGACGGCCGTCCCGAGATCGTGGGGTATGCGCTCCCGCACCCGGTAGGCGACGGCCCGGGCGCCGTTCCAGCTGCGGAAGACGGCCTCGATGGCGCCCCGCAACTGGTCGGCGGGATCCTGGGGGAAAGGTTGGCCCGTGGCGCCGGCCACGACGGCTTTGTAGGTCTCGGCCAACTCGCGGAGCACGTCGGCGCCCACATCAGCGTCGCTGTCCACCCCGGAGCGCTCCTTGGCCTCCTCGAACGACTCGTCGAAGAGCTTGCCGTCGAGGCCGAGCACGATCCGCCCGTACATGGAGACGAACCGCCGGTACGAGTCGTACGCGAAGCGCTCGTCGCTCGTCTGCACCGCCAACCCCTTCACCGACTCGTCGTTGAGCCCGAGGTTCAACACGGTGTCCATCATCCCCGGCATCGAGAACTTGGCGCCGGAACGGACGCTCACGAGGAGCGGGTCCGACGGGTCCCCGAGCCGCTTGCCCATGGCCCGTTCCAACTTGCGGACCTGCCGGGTGACCTCGGAGTCGAGGCCGCCCGGCCAGCCCCCCACGAGGTAGGCGCGGCACGCGTCGGTGGTGATCGTGAAGCCCGGCGGCACCGGCAACCCCAGCACCGAGGTCATCTCCGCCAGGTTGGCCCCCTTGCCCCCGAGCAGGTCCTTCCGCTCCATCGGCGGCCGGCGGTGCTTGTGGTCGAAGGAGTAGGTGAACGGCATCGGCGGTCCTCCGGGAGCGGACGGGTTGGCCGTGAGCCTACCGACCGACGCGCGCCGCGACCTCGGCGGCGAGGACGTCGATGGGGACGCGCACCTGCCCGGTCGTGTCGCGGTCGCGGATCGTCACCGCCCGGTCGTCGAGGCTGTCGAAGTCGACGGTGACGCACAGCGGCGTGCCGATCTCGTCCTGGCGCCGGTAGCGCCGGCCGATCGACTGGGTCTCGTCGTAGTCGCACATGGCGACCGGCTGCAGCAGCCCAAGCACCTCCTCGGCGACGGGGACGAGTGTCTCCTTGCGCGACAGGGGCAGCACCGCCACCTGGTAGGGGGCGATATCCGGGTGGAGCCGCAGCACGCTTCGCGCCTCGCCCCCCACCTCGTCGGTGTCGTAGGCGGCGATGAGGAACGCCATCATCGTTCGCGTCGCCCCGGCGGCCGGCTCGATGACGTACGGCATGTAGCTCTCGCCGGTCGCCTGGTCGAAGTACTCGAGGCGCACGCCGCTCGCCTCGGAGTGGGCGCGCAGGTCGTAGTCGGTGCGGTTGGCGACGCCCTCGAGCTCGCCCCAGCCCCACGGGAAGAGGAACTCGATGTCGGTGGTGGCCGCCGAGTAGTGCGACAGCTCCTCCTTGTCGTGGTGGCGGAGGCGCAGCCGCTCGCGGGCGATGCCGTAGCGGACGTACCACTCAAGGCGCTCCCGGCACCAGTACTCGAACCACTCGTCGGCCTCCGCCGGCGGGACGAAGAACTCGAGCTCCATCTGCTCGAACTCCCGCGTGCGGAACACGAAGTTTCCGGGCGTGATCTCGTTGCGGAACGACTTGCCCACCTGGGCGATGCCGAAGGGCGGCTTCTTGCGTGACGTCTGCAGCACGTTCGAGAAGTTGACGAAGTGGCCCTGGGCCGTCTCCGGGCGCAGGTAGCCCTCGTTGGCCCCGTCCTCGACGGGACCGACGTGGGTCTTGAACATCATGTTGAACGCACGCGCCTCGGTGAGATCCGTGCTGGCGCAGTTGGGGCAGCGCACCACGCCGTCGTCTCCCGCCGGGAGGTGGTCGGCGCGCCAGCGCTCATTGCAGCTGCGGCAGTCGACCAGCGGGTCGGTGAAGTTGGCGAGGTGCCCGGACGCCTCCCAGATCCTCGGGCTGGACAGGATGGCGGCGTCGAGGCCGACGACGTCGTGGCGCAGCTGGACCATCGTCCGCCACCAGAGGTTCTTCACGTTGCGCAGCATCAGCGCCCCGAGGGGCCCGTAGTCGTAGGTCGAGCGGAACCCGCCGTAGATCTCCGCCGAGGGGAAGACGAAACCCCGCTGCTTGCAGAGCCGGACGATGTCGTCGAGGTCGGGCGCGGCCATGACCGGCCACGGTACCGTTACGGATCACTGCACGCTTCGGTCCAGCAGGCGGGGCACCCGCAGCCGGCGCTCGAGGTGCGCTTCGAGCGCCTCGGTCGCCAGGTCGGTCACCTCGGCAGCGATCGGCCCGGCCGGCGTGGCCAGCGCGCCGGCGAGGTCGCCGCCGAGGATCCGCCCCACGAGGGCGAGGGCATCGGAGCTGAGCGCCCGCCGGCCACCGCCGGTCGGCAGGCAGGCCCGGCACACGGTGCCGCCCTCGACCGGGTCCAGCGCGACCAGCCCGTCACCGGACCCGCAGCGGATGCAGGCGTCCACCTGCGGCGCCGTGCCCTCGTGGGCGAGCAGCTTCCAGTAGAACCCCGCCACGACGAGCGGGGCGGGCCGCTCGGCGAGTGTGCGCAGCGCGCCGAGGAGCATGGCGAGCAGCCCGGGGTCGGCCTGGCCCTCCCGCGCGACCTGGTCGACGGCTTCGAGCACCGCTAGCGCGTCCCTGAGGCGGCCGAGGTCTTCGCGGAGCGCCCGGAAGTGCTCGACGACATCGGCCTGGCTGACGACGTCGAGCTCGCGTCCCTCGTAGAGGAGGAGCTCGACGTGGCTCGCCGGCTCGAGGCGGCCGCCGAGGCGGCTGCCGGTGCGGCGCACGCCCTTGGCGACGGCCCGCACCTTGCCGCGCCCGGAGGTGAGCGCCACGACGATGCGGTCGGACTCAGCAAGCTTGTAGGTCCGCAGCACGACGCCGGTGTCGCGGTAGAGCGCCACGGGTTCAGCCCGGGATGCCGTCGTCGTGGCGACCTGTCGTCCCGAAGCGCCGGTCCCGGGCCTGGAACTCGCGTATCGCCTCGATCAGGTGCTCCCGGCGGAAGTCGGGCCACAGCACGTCGGTGAACACGAGCTCCGAGTAGGCAAGCTCCCAGATGAGGAAGTTGGAGATGCGGTACTCCCCCGACGTCCGGATCACCAGGTCGGGGTCGGGTATCGACGGGTCGTAGAGGTGGCGGGCGATGGTGCGCTCGTCGATCCTCGACGGCGCCACCCCCGAGGCGACGATGGAGCGGACGGCGTCGACGATCTCGGCGCGCCCGCCGTAGTTGAACGCCACCGTCAGCGTCATGTTCCGGTTGCCGGCGGTCAGCTCGGCCGCCTCGTCCATGCGGCGGGCGACCCAGCGCGGCACCCGCCAGTCCCGGCGCCCGATGAAGCGGATCCGCACCCCCAGGGCGTGCAGGTCGTCACGCCGGCGGGTGAGGAGCTGGTCGGCGATCACGTCGAGGAGGAACCGCACCTCCTGGTGCGGCCGGCGCCAGTTCTCCGTCGAGAACGCGTACACGGTGAACCACGACAGCCCGAGCTCCAGGGCCCCTTGGGCGGCATCGAACAGCGCCTCCTCGCCGGCCCGGTGGCCCTCGGTGCGCGCCAGCCCCCGCTTGGTCGCCCAACGCCCGTTGCCGTCCATCACGCACGCCACATGGCGCGGCATGCGGTGGGGGTCGAGGCCGTCGGGGTCCATCGGCGGTCACGGTACTGCCGCCCATCACCCGAGCCGGGGCGCGACCTCCCGTGCGATGAGCCGGACGTGGTCCAGGTCCTCGAGGTCGAGGACCTGGAGGTACAGCGTGGATGCCCCAGCCTCCCGCCACCCGGCCAGTTGCTCGGCCACCTCCTCCGGCGTGCCCGCCGCTCCCTCGCTCCGGACCCGCTCGACGCTCGAGCCCATCGCGGCGGCCCGGCGCCAGACCTCGGCGTCGTCGGACCCGCAGCAGACGGTCAGCGTCGCCGACAGCCGCAGCGTCTCCGGGTCCCGCCCGACCGCCTCGCAAGCACGCTGCGCCGTCGCGTACTGGGCACTGGCCTGCTCCGGCCCGGCGAACACGTTGAGCTCGTCGGCGAACCGGGCAGCCAGCTCGGGCGTCCTGCGCTTCCCCGTCCCCCCGACGATCAGCGGAGGGTTGGGCTCCTGGGTGGGCTTTGGCAGGGCGGGGCTGTCACGCAGGGCGTGGTACGTCCCGGCGAAGGAGAACTTCTCGCCGGGCGGGGTCCGCCACAGACCGGTGACGACGGCGAGCTGCTCCTCCAGGCGGTCGAAGCGCTCCGCCGTGGCCGGGAAGGGGATGCCGTAGGCGGTGTGCTCCTCCTCGTACCACCCGGCTCCGAGGCCGAGCTCGACGCGGCCCCCGCTCATGGCGTCGACCTGGGCGACCATGAGCGCTAGGGGCCCCGGCAGCCGGAACGTGGCCGGGCTGACGAGCGTGCCGAGCCTCACGCGGCTCGTATCGCGTGCCAGGCCGGCGAGGGTGACCCACGCGTCCGTCGGGCCGGGCAGCCCATCCACGCCGCCCATCGCCAGGTAGTGGTCCGACCGGAAGAAGGCGTCGAAGCCCTCCTCCTCGACCACCCGGGCCATGGCGAGAACGGTGTCGTAGGTGGCCCCCTGCTGGGGCTCGACGAAGACACGCAGCTTCATGCGGGCATCCTGCCCGCTATGGTCCGCCGGTGGCGAGCTCACCGGTCGAGGCGGCGCTGCGGCGGGTCACCGCCACGCTGCCCGGCCACGAGCGCCGGCCGTCGCAGGTGGCGATGGCCGAAGCGGTCAGCACCGCCATCTCCTCGCGACGCCACCTGGTCGTGCAGGCAGGAACGGGGACGGGCAAGAGCCTGGGCTACCTCGTCCCGGCGCTCGCCGCCGGCGCCCGCGTCGTGGTCGCCACGGCGACCAAGGCCCTCCAGGACCAGCTCGCGAGCCGGGACCTCCCGCTGCTGGCCGAGCACCTGGGCGTCCCCTTCGAGTTCGCTGTGCTCAAAGGTCGGTCCAACTACGTCTGCGTGCAGCGCCTCCACGAGCTGGCCGCCGCCGGCGACCAGCCATCCCTGCCCGACCCCGGCGTGCCCGTCGCCGCCCTCGGCCCCCTGGGCCGGGAGCTGCGACGGCTCGCTGCGTGGGCGGAGGATGCGGCGACCGGCGAGCGCGCCGGGCTCCCGTGGGAGCCGAGCGCGGCCGCTTGGGCGCAGGTGAGCGTGACCGCCCGGGACTGCCCCGGCGCCGCCCGCTGCCCCTCCGGCCCGGAGTGCTTCGCCGAGGCGGCCCGCGCCCGGGCGGCCGAGGCGGACGTCGTCGTCGTCAACACCCATCTCTACGCCGCCCACCTGGCGAGCCACGGCGAGGTGTTGCCGCCCCACGACGTCGTCGTGTTCGACGAGGCCCACGAGCTGGAGGACATCGCCTCGGCGAGCTTCGGGGTGGAGCTGTCGCCGGGGCGGTTCACGGCTCTGGCTCGCAGCGCCCGCCCGCTGCTCGCCGACGCTGCCGCCGCCATCGCCGTCGACCAGGCGGGCGGCTCGCTGGCGGCCGCCTTGGAGGCCCACCTCGGCCGGCGGCTCCCCCACCCCGTCCCCGAGGAGCTCGCCCGCGCTCTCGGCGACGCCCGCACGAGGATCTCCGCCCTCGACGCCGGCCTGCGCCACGGCACCGACGACGGTGCCCGCAGGCTGCGCGCCCAGAAGGCGGCCCTGCACCTCGCCGGCGACATCGACACCGTCCTCGCCCTCGACGACGGCTCCGTGGCGTGGGCGGAGGGCCCCGCCCACACCCCGGTCCTGCGGGTGGCGCCGCTCGACGTCGGCGGGATGCTCGCCGATCGCCTGTGGTCGGGTGAGTCCGCCCCGACCGGCGTGCTCACCAGCGCCACCATCCCGCCGCGCATCGTCGAGCGGGTCGGCCTCCCGCCCGAGGCGACCGACGAGCTCGACGTCGGCAGCCCGTTCGACTACGAGCACCAGGCGCTGCTGTACTGCGCCGCCCACCTGCCTGCCCCCAAGGACCCGACGTTCGAGGCGCTGGCCATCGACGAGCTCGTGGCCCTGATCGAAGCGGCCGGTGGTCGCACGATGGCGCTGTTCACCTCCTGGCGGGCCATGACCGCCGCCGCGGCCGCCGTCGCTGCGCGGGTGCCCTGGCCGGTGCTCGCCCAGGGCGAGCTGCCCAAGCCGGCGCTGGTGGACCGCTTCGCCACCGATGAGCAGTCGTGCCTGTTCGCCACCATGGGCTTCTGGCAGGGCGTCGACGTCCCCGGCCGTGCGCTCTCGCTGGTTGCGATCGACCGGCTCCCGTTCCCCCGCCCCGACGACCCGCTGCTCGAGGCACGGCGTGAGCGGCTGGGGCGGGCTGCGTTCGGGCTGATCGACCTGCCCCGGGCGGCCACGCTGCTGGCCCAGGGCGCCGGCCGGCTCATCCGCTCCTCCGAGGACCGCGGCGTCGTCGCGGTGCTCGACCCGCGGCTGGCGACGGCGCGGTACCGCTGGGAGTTGATCAGGGCCCTCCCTCCGATGCGGCGGAGCCGGCACCGCAGCGACGTCGAGGAGGTCCTCGCCCCGGTTCGCACGGGAGGATGAGCGCCGCCGCCTACGATCGGCGCTGGACATCGTCGTGCGGGGACAGCTGTGGCCCCGTCGTGGACCGGTGGGAGGGCTCGAGGCCGTGACCGTATTAGTGGGCGTCGCCAAGGAGGCCGCCGCGGGCGAACGCCGGGTGGCGCTCACCCCGGACGTGGTGGGGCGCCTCGGCTCGGTCGGCGCGCAGCTGGCGGTCGAGGCCGGCGCCGGCGCCGGCGCCGGCTTCCCCGACGCCGACTACGAGAAGGCGGGCGCGACCGTCCTCGGCCCGGGGCAGGCGTTCGAGCGGGCAGACGTCGTCGCATGCGTGGGCCTCCCCGACCCCGCCCGGCTCCGAGCCGGCAGCACCGTCGTCGGCCTCCTGCAACCGCTGCTGCGCCCGCAGCTCATGGAGGAGCTCGCCGCCCGGGGGGTGACAGCGGTGAGCCTCGACGGCCTGCCGCGCACGCTGCCGCGTGCGCAGGCGATGGACGCGCTTTCGTCCCAAGCAAGCGCCGCCGGCTACAAGGCCGTGCTCGTCGCCACGGAGCACTTCGGCCGTTACTTCCCGCTGCTCATCACCGCCGCCGGCACGTCCAAGCCGGCGGAGGTCCTCGTCCTCGGCGCCGGCGTCGCCGGCCTCCAGGCCATCGGCACCGCCCGCCGGCTCGGCGCCGTCGTCCGCGCCTACGACGTCCGCCCGGCCGCCAAGGGCGAGGTGCAGTCCCTCGGCGCCCACTTCGTCGAGCTCAGCTCCGTCGGCCCAGCGGCCGGCGAGGGCGGCTACGCCCGGGCTTTGACCGCCGAGGAGCAAGCAGCGCAGCAAGCCGAGCTCGAGGGCCACATCGCCCGCCACGACATCGTGATCACCACCGCTCAGGTCCCGGGGCGCCGCCCCCCCGAGCTCGTCACCGCCGCCGCCGTCGCCGCCATGCGCCCCGGGTCGGTGCTCGTGGACATGGGCGCCTCGGACCTCGGCGGCAACGTCGCCGGCTCGGTGCCGGCCGAGGCGGTCGTCACCGCCAACGGTGTGACGATCGTCGGCGCCGGCGACCTGCCCTCCCGGCTGGCCACCAGCGCCTCGGCCGCCTACGCCCGCAACCTGACCGCCCTGCTCGGCCACCTGCTGGCCGACGGCGCCCTGCACATCGACCTCGGCGACGAGATCACCGCTGGCGTCGTTGTCACCCATGGCGGCACCGTCGTGCATCCAGCGACCGCCGCTGCGCTCACCCACCCCCAACCAACGGAGGCCCCGTAGTGCCCACCGGCTTCGTCGGCGAACTGACCGTCTTCGTCCTCGCCCTGCTCGTCGGCTTCGAGGTCATCAGCAAGGTGCCCGCCACCCTGCACACCCCGCTGATGTCCGGCGCCAACTCCATCCACGGCGTCGTGCTCGTCGGCGTGATCGTGCTGTCCTCCGAGGTGCACGGCCCCCTCGGCTACACCCTCACCTTCCTCGCCGCCGCCTTCGCCGGGGCCAACGTCGTCGGCGGCTACGCCGTCACCGACAGGATGCTCCAGATGTTCAAGAAGCGGCCCACGCCACCGAAGGCGGGTACCGGGGGTGACGGGCGGTGAGCTTCCACCAGGGAGTCAACGTCGCGTTCCTCTTCGGCGCCGTGTGCTTCGTGCTCGGCCTCCACTTCATGAACTCCCCGGCGACGGCACGCCGCGGCAACCAGCTGTCGGCTGCCGGCATGGTCGTGGCCGTCGCCGGCGCCTTCGCCCTCGTCGCCAACGGCGAGGCCATGAGCGCCACCCGCTGGATCGTCCTGCTGGCCGGCGCCGTCGTCGGAGCCGGATTCGGCCTGTACGCCGCCCGCTCCGTGCTGATGACCGCCATGCCGCAGCTGGTGAGCCTGTTCAACGCCGTGGGCGGCGGCGCCGCTGCCATGATCGCCGTCGCCGACTACGCCCGCAACACCGCCCAGGGATCGGGCACCGCCGTCGCGACCGTGCTCGACGTGGTCATCGGCTCGGTGACCTTCCTGGGCTCCCTGATCGCCGCCGCCAAGCTGCAGGGCTACGCCAGCCACCCGGTCCGCCTCCCCGGCGGGCGGGCTGCCAGCTACGTCCTTGCCGCCGCCGCCGTCGGCTCGGCGGTGGCGGTCGTCGCGCACGTCGACCTGCTGTGGGTGCTGCTCGTCACGGTCGTGGCAGCGCTGGGCGTCGGGGTGCTCATGGTGCTCCCCATCGGCGGCGCCGACATGCCTGTGGTCATCTCGCTGCTCAACGCCTTCACGGGCACGGCGGTGGCCATGGCCGGCTTCGTGCTCGACAACATGATCCTCGTCGTCGCCGGCGCCCTCGTCGGGGCCTCGGGCGGCATCCTCACCAAGTTGATGGCCGACGCCATGAACCGCTCCGTCCCGGCGATCATGGCCGGCGGGTTTGGTACCGGTGCCGTCGGGGCCGAGGCGGCGTCCGGCTCCGGCGGGTCGGTCCGCTCCATCCAGGTCGACGACGCCGCCCTCCAGCTGGCCTACGCCGAGAAGGTGATCGTCGTCCCCGGCTACGGGCTGGCCGCCGCCCAAGCCCAGCACGAGCTGCGGGAGCTCACCCAGGTGCTCGAGGGCCGCGGCGTGGACGTTTCCTACGCCATCCATCCCGTCGCCGGCCGCATGCCCGGCCACATGAACGTGCTGCTCGCCGAGGCCAACGTGCCCTACGACCAGCTGAAGGAGATGGACGAGGTCAACCCGGAGTTCCCCCGGGCGGACGTGGCGCTGGTCGTCGGCGCCAACGACGTGACCAACCCGGCTGCCCGCCGCCCGGGCAACGCCGTGTCAGGCATGCCGATCCTCGACGTCGACAAGGCCAAGAGCATCATCGTCATCAAGCGCTCCATGGCGTCGGGCTACGCCGGCATCGACAACGAGCTGTACACCGATCCGAAGACGTCGATGTTGTTCAGCGACGCCAAGAAGGGCCTCGCCTCCCTCACCGGCGCGACCAAGGAGCTCGTCGCATGACGGCACCGGACCGTTGGCCCCGTTGGCCCCGTTGGCCCCGTTGGCCCCGCTGGTCAGCGGGTCAGCAGCGCTCAGCAGCGCTCGGTAGCGTTTGGTAGCGGTCAGTAGCCGAGGCGCTCGAGGGACTTGGGCCGGCTCTGCCAGTCGGGGTCGACCTTGACGAACAACTCGACATAGGCGCCGGCCGGGAGCTGGGCGCGCACCCGGGTGCCGGCCTCTTTGAGGACCCTCCCCCCACGGCCGATCACGATCGGCTTCTGGGACTCCCGCTCGACCAGGATCTCGCAGCGGATCCGGGGCCACTCCCACTCCGTGACCCGGCAGGCGATCGAGTGCGGCACCTCCTCGTGCATGACCGCGAGCAGCTGCTCACGCACCAGCTCGGCGACCCAGTCGGCTTCCGGGACGTCGGTCACGACGCCGTGCGGGTACAGGGGGGGACCTTCGGGCAGGCGCATGGCGATGGCGTCGACGAGGTCGCCCACACCCTTCCCGGTGCGCGCCGACACAGGGAAGTACTCCTCGAGGCCGAGGGAGGCGGCGGCCTGCAGCTGGTCGAGCACGTCCTTGCGCCCGGCGACGTCCAGCTTGTTGACGACGCAGATGGCGGCCGGCGGCAGCTTGGCGGCGACGAACCGGTCCCCCCGGCCGAGCGGCTGGGTGGCGTCGATGACGAGCACGGCGACGTCGACGCCCCCCAGCGCGTCGCCGGCGACGTCGTTGAGGCGGGCGCCGAGCAACGTGCGGGGCTTGTGGATGCCGGGGGTGTCCACGAAGACGATCTGGAGCCCGGGCCGGGTCAGCACCCCGCGCACCGGTCTGCGCGTCGTCTGGGCCACGGGCGATGTGATCGACACCTTCCGGCCGACGATGGCGTTCAGCAGCGTGGACTTGCCGACGTTGGGCCGCCCGACCAAGGTCGCGAACCCCGAGCGGAAGGCGTCACTCATCAGCCGCGAGCCCCGTCGAGGAGGCGGGGACGATCCGCACGCGCCCGATGCGCCGGCCGGAGACCCCCTCCGCCCGCAAGCGGTGGCCCTCCACCTCCACCTCCTCGCCCTCGTGGGGCACGTGGCCGGCCTCGGAGTACACGAGCCCGCCGACGGTGTCCCAGTCGCCCTCGGGCAGCCCCGGCTCGGGGAGCAGGTCGTTGACCTCGTCGATGGGCATGCGGGCATTGACCACCACCGTGCCGTCGTCGAGGACCTCCACATCAGGGAGCGCGTCGACGTCGTACTCGTCGGTGATCTCCCCGACGAGCTCCTCGATCAGGTCCTCCAGGGTCACGAGGCCCGCGGTCCCGCCGTACTCGTCCACGACGACCGCCAGGTGGTACTTCTCGGTCTGCATCTCTCGCATGAGCTCGGGGACCCGCTTGCTCTCCGGGGTGAAGTGCGCCTCGCGCATGACAGCCGTGACAGCGTCGCCAGCCTGGTCGTCGCGCACGGCGCGCAGGAGATCCTTGACGAACACCACGCCGACGATGTCGTCGATGCCCTGGCCGTAGACGGGGATCCGGCTGTAGCCGGCGCTGATGGCGATGTCGACCACGTCCCGGATGATGGCGTGGGACTCCACGGCGACCATGTCCGGCCGTGGGATCATCACGTCGCGCACCACGGTGTCGCCGAAGTCGATGATCGAGTGGAACAGCGTCCGTTCCTCCGTCTCGATCACCTCCTCCAACGCCGCCGTGTCGACGATCGCCCGGATCATCTCGTCGGAGGTGTAGGGCCCCTCCGACATGCCCTTGCCGGGCAGCAGCACGTTGGTCACCTTGATGAGCCCACGGGTGACCCACCGCAACGGCGGGAACCCGTAGAGGGCACGGATGAACGGTGCCGACATCAGCGCGGCGCGCTCGCTGTGCTGCACCGCCCAGGTCTTCGGTGCCAGCTCGGCGACCACGAAGACGACGATCACCTCGAAGACGGTAGCGACGAGCACGCCGAGAGCGCCGAAGAGATGGGCGGCGACGACGCCCACCAGGGTGGCGGCGACAAGGGTGCACAGCTCGAGGGCGAAGAGCACGACGGGGAGGACCCGTTCGATGCGCTCCACCAGCCGGAGCAGGACCTTGGCACCCCGCCGTTCCTCCTCGACGAGGCTCAGCGCCTTCACCCGCGACGTGCGGGTGAGCGAGGTCTCCGAGAGGGCGAGGAAACCGGTGACGACGATGAGGACGACGACCGCGACCAGGAGGCCGATGTCGGTCCCGTCGAAGTGCGCGCTTGGGGGGTCGGCGGCGGCGGTCACGGACCCGATGGTCCCTCGGGGGGCTCGTCGGGAGCCGCCTGAGCGGCATGGTCACCGGCGACCGGCCGGAACTGCGGCGACACCATCACGCCGTGGTGGCGCGCGAGCAGCTCGCGCTCGCGCCGCTCCATCTCCTCCGCCTCCTCCTCGTCGAGATGGTCCATGCCCAACAGGTGCAACACGCCGTGCACGACGAGCAGCGCCAGCTCGTCGTCGTACGCCCCGGTGTGCTCCGGGGCGTTGCGATGGGCCACGGCGGGGCAGATGACCACATCTCCGAGCAGCGTCGGGGCCTCCTCCATCTCCCCGGTGAAGCCAGGCCCGCTGCCTCCCGAGTCGGGGGAGCGCCCGCTCTCCGCAGGCTCCTCGTCGATCGGGAAGGCGAGGACGTCCGTCGGGCCCTCCTTGCCGAGGAACCGCTTGTTCAGATCCGCGATGGCGTTCTCGTCCACGAACAGCATCGACAGCTCGGCGTCACCGCGGACGCCCTCGTCGGAGAGCACCGCCTCGGCGAGCCGAACCAGCCGCAACGTGTCGACCGGCTGGTCGTGCTGCTCGTCGGCGGCGAAGACCTCGACAGCCATCGTCGGTTCAGGCACGCGAGGCGTCGGCCGCCTCGAATGCCGACACAATGTCAGCGACGATCCGGTGACGCACGACGTCACGCCGTCCGAGGCGCACCCAGGCGAGGCCCTCGATCCCCGAGAGGATCGACTCCAGGTTGAGCAGCCCCGAGCGACCGCCGGGGAGGTCGATCTGGGTGTCGTCGCCCGTCACTACGACCTTGGACCCGAAGCCGATGCGGGTGAGGAACATCTTCATCTGCTCCGGTGTCGTGTTCTGTGCCTCGTCGAGGATGATGAAGCTGTTGTTGAGAGTCCGGCCGCGCATGTAAGCGAGCGGCGCCACCTCCACCGTGCCCGCATCGAGCAGGCGGCGCGTCCCCTCCGTGCCGAGCATGTCGTAGAGGGCGTCGTAGAGCGGGCGGAGGTAGGGATCGATCTTGGCCATGAGGTCCCCGGGCAGGAACCCGAGCCGCTCCCCCGCTTCGACCGCCGGGCGGGTGAGGATGATGCGGTCGACGGTCTTTGCCTGGAGGGCCTGAACGGCGAGGGCGACGGCGAGGTAGCTCTTGCCGGTGCCCGCCGGGCCGATCCCGAAGGTGACGACGTTGTCGCGGATCGCCTCGGCGTAGCGCTTCTGCCCGCTGGTCTTCGGGCGGACTGCCCGGCCGCGGACCGGCCGCAATACCTCTGCGGTCAGGACCTCGGAGGGGCGCTCGTCGGCCCGCACCATGTCGATGGTGCGCGTCACCATCGAGGGGTCCACGCTGTGGCCCTGCTCGAGGATGAGGCGCAACTCGTCGATGAGGCGCGCCGCTGTCGTGGCGTCTTCACCGTCGATGATGAACTCGTTGCCCCGGCTGACGATCCGCGTGCCGACGAAGGCCTCCTCGACCAGCTTGAGGTTCTCGTTGAGCGGGCCGACCAGGCGCGGCATCAGGTGGTTGGGGACGGTGACGGTCGTTGGCACGGCGGGCTCTGGTCTCCAGGCTACCGCTGGGGCGGGGCGGGGACCGGTGATGCTCGTGCCCGCGGCAGATCCTCCGCCGGCCGCGTCGGTCACCCCGGCGGCCACCCCAGCCGCTTGCCGCCGATGACATGCAGGTGGAGGTGCGCCACGCTGTTCAGGGCGTCCTCGCCCACGTTGAACACGAGCCGGTAGCCGCGCTCGAGGATGCCCTCGGCTTCCGCCACGGCGCGCGCCGTTGTGAGCAGCTCCGCCACCACGGCGGCATGCCTTGCGGACACGGCGGCGGCGTTGTCGATGTGGTCACGCGGGACGACGAGCACGTGCACCGGCGCCACCGGGTTGATGTCCCGGAACGCGTAGGTCCGCTCCGTCCGGAGCACCTCCTCCGAAGCCACCTCCCCCGCCACGATCCGGCAGAAGAGGCAGTCGGCCGCCACGGCGCCACTGGGGCCACTGGGGCCAACAGGGGTCAGGGAAGCTCCTCCTCGTCGTCGGTCACGTCGAGCCCGCCACCGTCGTCGGCCAGGCCGCCGGCGCCCGCCTCCCCCGCCGAGGCACGGCCGCCGGCGGGACGCTCGTGGCCCTTGGGCTCCGGGTACAGGTGCTCGAGCGTCCCCGGCGCGATGCGCATGCGGCCGATGAAGTCGGCAACGTCGGCGGCCTGGAGGCGGATGACCCGACCCATCTTGTAGGCCGGCAACTGCCCCTCGTCGATGAAGCGGTACAGCGTCCGCAGGGTCACCCCCAAGCGCTCGCAGGCGTCCCGGGTCGACAACCAGCGGATCGGCGTGTCACCGACGCTCATGGCCGTCCCCTCCCCGCTCGGCGCCCCGGCCCCGCGCGTGCTGTGTGTCGTCGCCGTGCTGTGTGTCGTCGCCGTGCTTCGCCGGCATCACCGTCCATGCGACCATGAGCCCACGTTAGCGTCCAGCAGCGAACATGTGTGGCTTCTCGTGGTCTTTCATGTGCCACCCGAGAGTACGCCAAGCGTCCCCTCCTACGGCTGTTGTACCCGGCCGGAGTGGCGAAGAGATCCGTGAACGGCGGCCCCGGGGCGTGAACGGCGGCCCCAGGGCGTGAACGGCGGCCCCAGGGCGTCAACCGCGCGCACGCAGGAGAACTGCGCGCAAACAGGACCGCATTTGGGCGTGCATGCGCGCAGTTGGCTCCGCTGCGCGCGGTTTGCGCTTGACGGCCTTCGCCGGCGACGGCACGCGCCCCGCCGGCCACGAGACGCGCCCCGCCGGCGACGGCACG
>JAJZJY010000649.1 GCA_021809885.1 Actinomycetes bacterium | reverse complement strand
CATGCGCTTCTACGCCAACCCGAGACTCCTCATCGTTGACGAGGTCGGCTACCTGCCACTTCCGAAAGAGGCAGCAGCAGCCCTGTTCCAGGTCGTGAGCCAGAGATACCTGAAGGGCAGCATCTGCCTCACGACCAATTTGGGGATCGCCGAAGCGCACAGGTTCGCCCCAACGTGTGCAAGGTGACGCCTGGAGCTCACAGGTTCGAGCTGGCTTCCTGCCCGGCGAGAAGAGCGGCGTTCACACCGTCGGCGAGGTACGTCGCCAACCCAGCAGCGTCCATGCCGAGAACTTCGGCGGCGACCTTCGGATCGAGGCTGGTCACGAGTTCGATCACCCGGGTCTGGCGCAACACCTTCGTCGTCACCCGAGCGCCGTCGAGCAGGTGCGTCACATAGGCAGCCGATGCGGGGGTGCGCCGGGTCTTCGTGGTCCTGGTGACGATCACGTACGGGTTCTGGGTGCGAAGCGCTGCCCGGTGAGCGAGAGCTCGTTCGATTGCCGACCCCGTGACGGGATCCATGGGAACCAGGTGCGGGCGGCGCCCGAGCCGGAGGGTTCGACGGCGGAGGTCCACGTCCTCGACCCGGAGGCCTCGCAGCTCTGCGCTGGAGGCGGCATGCAAGAGCGAGAGCAGGCCGGCGAGCGCCTCGTTCGCTCCGACAGCCTCGTCCGGTGAGGTCCATCGAAGGAGGAGGCGCCGCTGCTCCTCGGTGTCGAGCACTCGCCCCCTGAATCCCGGGCGCGAGATCCTCGAAGTGCCGGCAGTGGGGTCGACGAGCACGAGCTTGTGCTTGCGGGCGAATCGGAAGAACGCCCGCAGCGCCCCGAGGCGCCGTGACCGGTTCGCCGGCTGCAGGACGAGGAAGCGCTCGACGTCGTCGCAGCCGACAGACGACCAGTCGGTCTTGTTCTGCTCGCCGACCAGGAAGCAGGTGAAGTCCCGGACGAGCGCCAGCATGCTCTCGATGGTGGTGTCGGCACGCGCATGGGTGCCCGTGCGCCGTGCCCGCACCTGGGAGGCCACCAGGTGTTGGGCGTAGTCAGCCACCGCCGGACGGAGGTCCTCGGGGATCGCAGCAATCCTGCGATCGCGACGGCCCCTCGCCAGCCGGGCGGACTCGTCGAGCCCGAAGGCGAGGCCCCGCTCGACGAAGAACTCCTCCAAGGTGCGGGCAAGGGCACCGGGAGACCTGCCGGTGAGCCTGGATCGCTCGAGGAGTGCCTGGGGATGGACGGGCTCCCCGTCCCGCAGGAGCCGCTCGACACGGGTGAGCATCACGCACACCCGAGACACGCAGTGGCGCTCGCCCGCGAACTCGGTGAAGTCCGCCAGCCACTCCGGCGCGGTGTCGAGCCCGGCGATCAGGTGCTCGACCCGGACCCGATGCCGATCGGGGTGACGCCGGCGGCACGAGGCGCACATCCCGTCACCCTGCTTGCGGCGCAGCTCGCCGCACACCGTGCACGGCCTCGCTGCACGCGCCACGCTCGGCTGTCGGGAACACGAGCCGCACCAGCCGGTCGCCGGACGGATGTAGCCGAGACGGCCACAGCGTGGGCAGGGCGACCGGGCGATCCTCGCATCCCAGCGCCGGCGGCAGGCCATGCAGCGCGTGCTGGTCTTGGCGCGCACGACCTGGCCGCAGTCGACGCAGACCCGCGAGCAACGGATGCAGCGCCCGGTGTCGCCGCGCAGTCGGCGGAGCGCGCCGCAGGAAGGGCACGGCGCGCGGAGCGCTGCTTCACGGTCTGCTGCTCGGCACTTCCAGCACAGGGTCTCGCCCTTGAATCCCACCCCGGCCCCGCAGCGGTCACAGTCGTCGAGCCTCACAGCGGCGGCATGGAGCGGCCCCGTGCCGCCCTCGCCGGCTCACGAGCGGCCTTGGCAGGCCTCGGCTTCGCCTGGACCGGCGTCGTGTCGACCTCGAAGAGATCGTCGGGGCTGCACTGCAGAGCCGTGCACAGCGCCCCGAGCGTCGACAGCTTGACCTGGGACGGCTGCTTGGTCAGGAGCGCCGAGACCGACGCCGCGGACATCTCGAGCCCCGCCCGCTCGGCAAGGAGCCGGCGCAGCTCGGCACCGGTCCACACCTCCTTCTGGGCTGCCACCATCCGCAAGCGCCACCGGACGTTCATGGCCCCTCCTCCAGCCGTTCGAGCGTGTTCGACACCGCCCGTCGGTATGCGTCCTCGATGAAGGTAGCGGAGGGCGAGACATACCGCATGGTCGTCCCGACATGCCAATGACCGAGCATCTGCTGGATGGCAACGAGATCCACGCCTCGTTCGTAGTTGTGGGTGGCGCAGGCATGGCGAAGACCGTGGGGGCTGAATCGCTCCTCGCCAGGACCTCCCTCGAGCTCGAGCAGGTGACGAAGCCGGTTGCGGATCGTGCCGCGGTGGATCGGACCACCACCCTCGTCGCAGAACAGCGCCCTCGAGCCCCCGAGGCGGGGGCGCACGTCATCGACGTACCAGCGCAGGATGAGGTCCAGCTGGTCGAGCATCGGGACCCACCTCGGTCGAGGTCCCGACCCCCGAGCCCCCTTCCCGAACCTCACATGGACCTTTCCGAACGGCCCTCGCCCGAAGTGGAGGTCCTGGAGCTCGAGTGACGCTGCCTCGTCGGCCCGCAGGCCGGCGTGATAGAGCGTGCGGAACAGCGCGTAGTCCCGCCCTGCCACCCCGAACTTGCGGGTGGTGGCAATCCTGTCCCGCAGGAAGGTGAAGAAGCCGTCCATCCGCGCCGGTGTCGGCGGCGCCTTGGTCGATGGCGAGTCGTTGCCCACGTGCCGTGCCGCGTTGAACTCATCGACCGGATCGGCGAGGCGCACTCCGAAGGTCGCTTCGATCTCCGCCGTCTTGCGGGCCATGAGGTATCGGTGGAAGCCCCGGAACGCCTGTACGTAGCCCCGCCGGGTCGCCGGTGCCATGCCCTTGGCGAGGAGCTCGGCGACGACCCGGTCGATGTCGTCGGGACTCGCCTCCCACGCCGGCACGCCGAGCAGAACGAGGAACCGCTCGAGAACGCCGGTGGCGTTCTCGATGGTGACGGCGCTGAACCCTCTCGCCGCGCGTGAGCCGACGAAGGCGTCGACGCAGGCTGCCTGGAACGCCGTGGCGTCAAGAGCGCTCGGCGCTGGTTCCCCGGTGCCAGCTACGACGCGTAGATCGGCTCGTCCCATCCGCACACCTTCTTCCCGCCACAGTTCGGAAGGTGGCACCTGACAATACCGCGCCTCGGCTTGAGAAGCGTGAATCTTGCCCCTTGCCATGTTCGTCCAGACAGCAGGCAGGATCCGACGTGGCGAACGTGTGCCAGTTCCAGTTCAGTGGGGTCGGTTCCTGCCCGAGCAGACCACCGCCGTCAGCCTCCTCGACCGCCTCCTGCACCACAGCGTCGTGGTGCTCACCGACGGCGAGTCCTTCCGCATGCGCGAGGCCCGCCAGAGAGGGGGTGGTTACACGACGCGAAAGTCCTGATCGCAG
>JAJZJY010000648.1 GCA_021809885.1 Actinomycetes bacterium | reverse complement strand
GTAGGCGGAGGCGTTGAACGACCGGTCGTTGATGCCGCCGGTGTCGGTGACCTCGCATGCGAGGAAGTGGCTGCCGGTGGTGCCGGCGGCGCTCGTCCCCGACGCGCTCGTCCCGCTCGGCGCGCTCGGCCCCGCCGCGCTCGTCCCGCTCGGCGGGCTGGTCGCAGGCGTCGAGCTGCCGCACGCCGCCACGCCCAACGCCAGTGCTGCCACAGCGCTCAACGCCTTCGCCGACCGGCGCACCCGTGTGCCCTGGATGTCTCGAATTGCCACCTGATGATCCCCCTGTCCGGAAGTTGGATCCCCTTCGCCACGTCCGTGGTTGGGCGGCGACTTTACTCGCCTGAGCCACCCGGTCGCCCGTCCACCCAGTCGCAGGTGCCACAGCCTCTCCGGCCGGTCTCCGCCCAGCTCCGCCAGACCGAGGACGGCACCGCAGCTCTCATTGTCCGAGGCACGCCCCGCCAAGGAGGCGAGGTGAACCAACCGTGAGCGGACCGACATGGGCGCGAGCGCACCAATTCGAACGGCTCAGCCTGACCCACTTCCTCACCCGTCGGGGCGGTCGCGGCCAACGGCCACTGGCTGTGAGTGAAACGACACACCCTGTGCACTTTCCACTCACAGTCTCCCCCGGGGCCACCGCGAGGACGCCAGTGCGGCCATCGAGCGACCGACTGCGGTCGCCGTCGCCAAGCGCCAGGTGGAGTCCCTCACCGCCCCGGCCGCTATCGACTCCGAGGACTTGTACGGAGAGCTCCCGAGCCGACAAGAGCACCGACGCGCTGGTGATCTCGGGAGCGCAGCTGCCTCCAGCGGTAGACCGTCGCCAGCAGTGCCCCCGCCGGCAGCGTCACGCTCATCGCGTTGTTGGGCGTGGGCCAGCTCGACCGAGCGGCAGGTGTTCGGCCGGCGCCCCGCCACCGACCACTGCGACCCGCTCGTGCAGGCCCCGGAGACCCGATCCGGCCGCCGGGCAATCGGCGTCGGTGTTGGGTTGCGGGTGCCCTTCCCCGACGCCGTCGTCGCTGACCACCAGGCGCGCCTGGCCGCCCGGGCCGGCGGTCACGGTGATGGTGCAGAGCGACGCCTTGCTGTGGCGGATGACGTTGGTCGTCGCCTCGCGCACGGCCCAGGCCAGCACCTCGGTCGTCGCGTCTGGGAGGCCCGGCGCGACACCCACATCGGCAGCAATCCCAGCCGCTGCGAGCAGCTCGGCCGCCGCGGCCAGCTCGTCGACGAGCGCACGGGGGCGGTAGCCGGCGACGAGGCGCCGGACGTCGCTCAGGGACTGGCGAGCCACCAGCTCCAGCCGGCAGAGGGTGGCGTCGGCCTCGGCCGGGTCCACCCCGAGGTACCGGCGGGCGAGCTGGGCCTGCAAGGAGATGGCCGAGAGGTTGTGGCCGAGCACGTCGTGGAGATCGCGGGCGATCCGGAGGCGCTCGCCGTCGGTGCTCAACCGGGCAATCTCGTCGCGAGCGACGCGCAGCTCGACGATCGCCTGGACGAGACGACGGATCCCGAGCATGGTGGCCCCGAGAGCGGTGGCGAGAAAGCAGTCGAAGGCGACGTCCGACCACGTCGCGCCGACGACCACGCCGAGGGCGACGGTCATCCCGTCGAGCACCCCGAGGCCGACCAACGCCGGACCGACCGCCAGAGTCGACCCGGTCGCCACCCCGACGTAGATGAGGATCCCACCCCAGGCGCGGCCGAAGGCTGCCACCGACGCGAAGGCGAGGGCGTAGAAGGCGACAAGGCGCACCGCCCGGGCGCTGCGGCGCGGGTCGCCCACGACGCTGGTCGCCGACGACAACGTCGCCAGGTAGAGGAGAGCGAAGGCGACAAGGGCCGCCACCGCGGCGACGGTGGGGGCGACCGGGCGGCGTCTGCTGACGATGTCGGCGATCGGGTACCCGAGAAAGACCAGCCACACGGCGTACCAGGCGAGCGCCCGCCGGCGACCGACGAGCTCCACGGGATCCAGAGCGGGGTCGCTCATCTCCGCCATCATGGCCTTCCGCTCCGGTGCTCTCAAAGGGTCAGGGTCATCATCCGGCGACCGAGGACAGCCGCCAGCAGCGCGGCGCCGGCCAGCCAGGCACCGATCACCGCCACTGCCAGCACTGGTGGTGGCGTACCGGCGGCCAGATCCCAGCCGACCTCGGCCAGGCGGTAGGACGGGAGCCCCAGAGCCACGGCGCGCATCCCGGCGGGAAGCACCGGCGGGGGGACCCACAGGCCGCCGAGCACGCCCATCGAGACGTAGAGGGCCATCGTGAGCCCTGTGGCGGCGTCGCCCTCCGCGACCGTGCCGACCAGCAGGCCGAGCAGGCAGAAGGGCAGCGAACCGACCAAGAGCACTGCGGCCATGGTCGGCCACTCCCAGGCCGCCAAGCCGACTCCCTTGACGACGGCGGCCGCCAGGAAGGTGAGCGAGACGGCCGGCAACGTCGAGACCGACGCGGTCACGACCCGGGCTGCAAGCACGGTGGGCGGTCGCAGCGGGGTGACAGCCAGCTGGCGCAGCCATCCCTCCCTCCGTTCGGCAGCGAGGCGGGGGCCGGTGGCCATGAGCGCCGAGCCGATGGCGCCGAAGGTGGCCATCGCCACCATGATCTCCGTGTGCGGGCCGAGCCCTTCGGCTCGGTCCTTCGCGGCCCCGAAGACGCTCGAGAAGAGCAGGCACGAGGCGACGGGCCAGACCACAGCCACCGCCAGGTAGCGCCGATCCCGCAGGATCCGACGGAGCTCAAAGCTCGAGTAGGCGTGCATCTGCATCCCCCCTGTCCGAATACGGCCGGGTGAGCGCCAGGTAGGCGTCCTCCAGGCTCAGCGACGAGACCTCGATGTCGGTGACCTCTGGTAGAGCGGCGAGCAGCGCCCTCAGGGTCGTGTCGGAGTCGTGTGAGCGCAACTCCAGGTGGCCGGCCCGGCAGGCGACACCGTCCACCGCCGGCAGCGCCGAGACCGTCGTCGGCTCGACCCCCGGCGCACGGCACCTGATGGTGCGGTTCCCGAGCGCATCCTTGAGACGGGTGGGGCTGGCGTCGGCGATGACCCGGCCTCGCCCGATCATGACGACTCGGTCGGCGAAGGCGTCCGCCTCGTCGAGGTAGTGGGTGGAGAAGACCACGGTGCGCCCATCGCCCACCTCACCTCGCAGGACGGCCCACAGCGCCCGGCGCGCCTCGACGTCCATGGCGGCCGTCGGCTCGTCGAGGACGAGCAGCTCGGGGTTGCCGATCAGGGCGGCGGCGACCCGGACCCGCTGGGCCTCACCGCCCGAGAGGCGGTCGACCAGCCGCGGCTCCAGTTCGCCGATCCCGACCATGCCGAGCACCTCGGACACTCCGAGAGGGCGGGACGAGCCGGGCGAGGAAGCGCAGCAGCTCACCGACCCGGGCTCCTCGGGGGAGAGCGCCACCTTGGAGGACGGCTCCGACCCGCCCACCGGCGACGGCGTCCCGGGGGGACGTGCCCCACAGCTCGACC
>JAJZJY010000647.1:3063-3512 GCA_021809885.1 Actinomycetes bacterium | reverse complement strand
GGGTGTGCGCCAAGGACGGTCTGCGAGATCGTCGCAGCTACGTCGACGAACCACGTAGTCGCCTGGCGAGTACCGATGCGGGCCACCTGCAACCGGGCGAGAAAGCCGGCCGGTACCACCCCTGGCGGCTCCAGCTCATCGGGACCCTCCACACCGGCAACCTCGGCGAGGCGTCGCTCCAACGCCGGCGAGGTACGGAACCCGGCCAGGACCTCGAGCAGCGCGCCCCGCAAGGTGGCTGCCAGGTAGCGAACCAGGAACTGCCCGGAGGGATCGTCGAAGCGGTTGCGCGCCACCTCCCCGCCTCGAAGCGCGCTGGGCAAGGCAAGCGGGTCGGGGTGGACCCGGACCGCACCCCCGGCGGGCATCACCACCCGAGCAAGCTGTGGGCCCTGTGGTTGGCTCATCCCTCCAGCAGCACCCGAGCGGCGGCGATCAGCTCGGCACCC